>NZ_JBNHHB010000039.1:0-46219 GCF_059091905.1 Arthrobacter sp. Dra40 | reverse complement strand
GGGCCTGTTCACCGGCGACGCGGGGACCAAGAGCGAGGCCGAGGCGCTCACGTTCGGCGGGCAGGCGGGGGACCAGTACGACGAGTGCTACCACCAGTCCTGCGACACCATCAAGAACGTCGACATGACCGTGCTGGAGCAGATGACCGAAACGCTCATGAGCGCGACGGTCTCGCTCGGCGGCATCGACGGCGCCCTCGCCAAGGGCACGCCAACGCAGCACGGTGCCGGCTGAGGCGCTTGCACGTGCGGGTCCTCGGCGGATGAGGATGAACGGGTCGGCGTGGCCGAAGTATCTGTGGAACCTTCCCCAAAGAAACCAGCTATACGGATTGGCTCAACGACAACACCGACAAGCTCGGCGCTCAATTTGGGAGCATGGCAACTAACCGCCAGCGTGTCCAAATTTCTGGCGGCTGTTCCGCAAACACTGGGAGTCACTAATCGGCCCGGCGATAACGATGAGCGCAGGACTGGGTTTCAGCTGCATTCTTGAAACTCATCCTCGTGCCGACTACCGGGGGAGACTCCTTACGGGCTTCAATTGGTGAAAAGACCGAACCTGCGGGCTGTCCCTGAATTTCTGTCCAGCTGCGTTACTGCTGTGTAGTTTTGAAGGCAAAGCAAAGGCCCCGTTTCCCTTTGTTTACAAGGGGAACCGGGGCCTCGCTAGTTGGCGGTGACGGTGGGATTTGAACCCACGTTGGCTGTTACACCAAACAACATTTCGAGTGTTGCACCTTCGGCCGCTCGGACACGTCACCAACGCGTCAACTTTACCCGGTGTTGGCCCTTAGCCCCAAAACGGCCCGGCGGGATAGCAGCGTTAGAGCGGGAGGTCGCCGCGGTGGCCCGCAAAGAAGGCCCGCAGCATGGCGGCGGACTCCTCGGCCCGGACCTCAGGGTAGACCTCCACCCAGTGGTTCAACCGCCGTTCCCGCAGGATGTCGAAGACGCTGCCGGCGGCGCCGGCCTTTTCGTCCCAGGCGCCGAAGACCACCGTGGGGATGCGGGCCAGCACAATGGCGCCGGCGCACATGGCGCACGGTTCCAGGGTGACCACCAGGGTGCAGCCGTCCAGCCGCCACGTTCCGAGCTTTCGCGCTGCCTCTCGAATGGCCACCATTTCGGCATGGCCGGTGGGGTCGTGGAGCGCCTCCCGTTCGTTGCGTCCGGAACCCAGCACCCCGCCGTCGGGCCCCACTACCACCGCGCCAATCGGGACATCGAAGGTGTCCAGCGCCAGACGGGCCTGGTCGAGGGCAAGGCCCATCCAGTGGTGGTGCTGCGGATCAATCGGGCCCATGGCACCATTCTGGCAGGCCCGATGTTTGTCCCTGCTATCCGGCTGCCGGTAGTTTTGTGGGATGCGCGTACTCGAAGTGGACCATCCTCTTGTTGCCCACAAACTCACCGTTCTCCGCGACAAGACCACTCCGTCGCCCGTCTTCCGCCAACTCACCGAAGAACTGGTGACCCTGCTCGCCTACGAGGCAACCCGCGAAGTCCGCACCCAGCCAGTGGAGATCGAGACACCGGTAACCCTGACCATCGGGACTGCCTTTACCAAGCCGACCCCGCTGGTGGTGCCGATCCTGCGCGCCGGCCTCGGCATGCTCGAGGGCATGACCAAGCTGGTGCCGACCGCCGAAGTCGGTTTCCTGGGCATGGCCCGCAATGAGGAAACCCTGGACGTGATCACCTACGCCGAACGGCTGCCGGCCGACCTCACCGGCCGCCAGGTGTTCGTGCTGGATCCGATGCTGGCCACCGGCGGCACGCTGCGCGAAGCCATCAAGTTCCTCTTTGCCCGGGGCGCCGCGGACGTGACCTGCATCTGCCTGCTCGCCGCGCCCGAAGGGCTGCAGGCGCTGCGCGACGAACTGGAGGACACCAACGTCTCCATCGTGGTGGCCTCCATCGACGAGCGGCTGAATGAGAAGGCCTACATCGTGCCCGGACTCGGCGACGCCGGCGACCGGCTCTACGGCGTGGCCGGCTGACCTCGGCCGAAACCGTCCCGGAAACGGACGCTGTTCGGCCCGTGCCAACGTCCCGAGCCCGCACTCATGGGTGTCCACATGTTGGACACCTTGCATAGGTGAGCGTTTTCGTCCTAGCCCGGCCTCCTGGCTGCCCTGAGTCCCTCAACGTGAATAATTATGCGCTCAAGGCCTGAAGCGATCACTTGGACTGATATTTATTCATCTTGATTTCTGTGATCCGCCACACAAAAGTGCGGCTTCGTCTCATTATGTGAGATAAGCAGGCTTATATTACTTGCACGTAAGCTTTGTTACGAGGAAACTCATGGTTGTGAACAACAACGCAACAGCATCTGCAGCCGCAGCCTTCAGTTACGGGGTGTCTCCCGGCGGACTGATGGACTGTTGCCGAATGCAGGCCTAACTCACCACCCCAGAGTTATCCAGGCAATTCAACTGTCCAATGGCGGGCGCCAGAAACACATCCCGTGCGGGCATGCCATGCATTCGCGCCGCGATGACGGCCATTCACACATGAGGTTCTCAATGTCAGTTTCATCCGGATACGTCCACATCTCCGTCCGCAACGCACAGAACCGTGCGGCCGCCGCCCAGCGTCAGGCCTCCGGAGCGCACCAGCCGTTCGGCGGGCAGCCGCACCAGGGGGAGCAGCAGCCCTACCGCGTGTTGCGCGCCGTTCCGGGCCAGTACGACGCCGGTGCCGCCAATCCGACCACGGCACCGACTCCTGTGGTCACCCCCAATGGAATTCCGGGCCCGCAGGCGGTCTCTAACGACACAGTTGCCCGCGGGTTTGTTCTCTACGTGGGCCTCGACGAGGAAGCCGCCGCTGCCCAGGGAACCTCGCTGAGCAAGCTGGCCGCCCAGGTCCGCGCCTACGTGCAGTCGCTGGCCGCCGATGCCCAGACCCACGGGGCCGTAGCCCTTGCCCCGGCCGACGCGCCCGGCGAAAACATCGATGTGGTCCGCCAGGCCCTTGGCGATCCCACCGTCAGCCGCCGTCCGCGCACACCGGCGGTGGAGATCCAGCGCCAGCCGCAGCAGGCTTCGCATGCCAGCCGGCCGAGCGGTGTGTTGATCGATCTGTCCCGCCGCGAGGTGCACCTGGACGGCGAGACGCTGAACCTGACGTTCAAGGAATTCGAGCTGCTCAACTACCTGGTGGAGAACGCCACCCGCACCGTGGGCCGCGAAGAGCTGCTCTCCGGGCTGTGGAAGAACGCCGAGGAAGTTCCGAACGAACGCACCATCGACGTGCACATCCGCCGGCTTCGGTCGAAGCTGGGCCGCTTGGCCAATACAGTGCGCACCGTGCGCGGCCAAGGCTACCGGTTCTACGAGCACCCGGAAGTAGTCGTCTGGGCTGCGCCGGAGTACTCGATCTAGTTTTTCTCACCTTCGCGGAACAGCTCCCGAACGGCGGCAACGAACGTTCTTCGACTCCCAATCCTCGCAGGCTCGGATCGGGTCCCTCGTCGAATCTCTTATGCGGCCGCGGGCGGCCTTAGAAATATTAAAGCCGCCTTCCTCGAGAGCTGTTCCGCTTTGTTGTCCCTGCTTCCCGCCACCCGCCACGCCCGCCGGGACTAGAGGCCGTATTTTTCGAGGAGCCGGAGCCAGACCTCGCTGATGGTGGGGTAGGAGGGGACGGCGTGCCAGAGGCGGTCCAGCGGGACTTGGCCGACCACAGCGATGGTGGCCGCGTGCAGCAGTTCGCCGACGCCGGGGCCGGCGAAGGTCATACCCACAATCACCATGCGCTCCTCGTCCACCACCATCTGCGCCCAGCCTTGGTAGCCGTCGGCGTAGAGGGAAGAGCCGGCGACGGCGATCGGCAGTTCGGTGGTCGAGATACTCAGCCCGCGCTCCCTGGCCTGGGCTTCGGTCAGGCCCACGAACGCCACCTCCGGATCGGTGAAAACCACTGAGGGCACCGCCGCGTCGTCTGCCGTGCTGGCATACCGGCTCCACGGTTCTGGATCACCGTCCAGCTCACCGGCAGCGCGGGCCGCGATCGCCTCTCCGGTTGCGCGGGCCTGGTATTTCCCCTGGTGAGTCAGCTGCGCCTTGCCGGCCGCATCGCCCACCGCGTAGAGCCAGCCACCGTCCACGCCAGAGACCCGGCCGCTGGCGTCAACGGTGAGATGCTTCGGATCCAGTCCCAGCCCTTCGAGTCCGAGTCCGGACAGGGCCGGATGTCGCCCGCTGGAAACCAGCAGCTTGGCTCCCGTGACGGTGTCCGCCGTCCCCGTCTCCCCGTCCGAACCCGCCGCAGTCAGCGTGAGGGTGACACCGCCGTCGTACGCGTCCGCACGGGAGGTCGCGGTGTGCAGGCGGACCCGCACCCCGTCGCGGCGCAAGCCGGCTTCCACCAGCCGCCGGGCCGGTTCGGGAAACTTCGCCAGCAAATCCCCGCGGGCCACCAGCGTGACGTCGGTGCCCAGCCGGGCGTAAGCCTGGGCCAGCTCGCAGCCGGAGACGCCGCCGCCCAGCACCAGCAGGCTCTCCGGGACCTCCCGGGCCGAAGTGGCCTCGCGGGTTCCCCAGAAATCGATCCCGTCCAACCCGTCCACCCGCGGTACCGTCGGGGCGGAACCTGTGGCCAGCACGACGGCGTGGCGCGCGGCGATGCGCGACTGCGTCCCGTCGTCGTCCGTGACCGTCACCTCCCGCGGACCGCTGAGCGTGGCGGTGCCGCGGATCAGTTCGATGCCGGCCCCGTCCACCCACTTCACCTGAGAGGAGTCGTCCCAGTTGGAGGTGAACGAATCCCGGCGGGCCAGCACCGCTTCTGCGTCCAGACCGCCGGTCACGGCCTGGGCGGCGCCCTGGACGCTGCGGGCGGCCTGCAGCAGCGTGCCGGGACGCAGCAGCGCCTTGGACGGCATGCAGGCCCAGTAGGAGCATTCGCCGCCCACCAGTTCCGATTCCACCAGAATCGTTTTGAGTCCTCCGTTGGCGGTGCGCTCCGCCGCGTTCTCGCCGACCGCGCCGGCGCCAATCACCACAACGTCCGCTTCAAGTGTTTGCTCAGGCATGTGCCGAGCCTTGCACCGCGCCGTAGCGGTGGCAAGGGGGCTACTACACTCGTGGTGTGAACGACCACCACCTGAAGAAACTGATGATCATGCGCCACGCCAAGGCCGCGTGGCCGCTGGGGGTCGAGGACCATGAACGGCCGCTGGCCAAGCGCGGGCACGACGAGGCGCCGCTGATCGGACGTTGGATGGTGGAGCACGACTCCATCCCCGACTTCATCCTCTGCTCCTCGGCACTGCGGACCCGGCAGACCTGTACCTGGGTGTGCAACGAGCTGGGGGAGAAGGCGCCGACGCCGATGCTCTCCGACGAGCTGTATGACTCGCCGGTGACGCGCGTGCTGTCCGAGATCAACCAACTGCCCGACACGATCACCTCGCTGCTGGTGGTGGCCCACATGCCGGCGGTGCAGGATCTGGCGATGCGGCTGGCGTCGGTGGAATCGGACGAGGAGTCCGTGATGGACATGGCCACCCACTACCCGACGTCCGGCCTGACCGTGCTCCGGCATGCCAAGAGCTGGGCCGAACTGGACGGACGCGACGCAGCGGTCACCAATTTCGTGGTGCTGCGCTGACTCGGCTTCGGCCCCATCGACTGCTCACAATGCCGCGTTGTGCATCGGACTGAAGACGGACTGCCACATTCATTGAGGTGTGAATAGGTCTTCAATACTGCATTGGAAGACGGCCGCGATCCTGAACGCGACCGGTAGGGATGGGTCGTAACGGCCCTTCTCAATGGAGATGATGGTCTGACGTGATACTCCGAGTTCATCCGCCAAACGTTGTTGCGACCAACCTAACTCTTGGCGGTGCTGTGGAAGCGTGTTCTGCATCAGGCAGCGGATTTCTTCAGCCACATGTAGCGTGCTGCGAAGTCGAGCATGGCAAATAGCACGGCCGCGGAGAGCACCCAGCCGATGGGCGCTTCGAGTCCCGTAAATGCGAACCCGGCGGCGCCCAGCCCGCCAACCACGAGGATATCTCCGAACGCCCCGCTCGTAGCTTTCTGGTACCACGCAGATTCGATTGAATCGTCTGGCTTGTCAATCGCTCCAGCAAGAGTTGAGCGGTCAACGAGGACTGCCCATCCGAGTGTTGCCGCGACTGGCAGAGTGCCGACTACTACGAGGGCGAACGCAAGCATAGGACGCCCTACATCGCCCAGCAGCACGAATAGCCCACCTAAACCCCCGGAGATGAGTACACCGATCACCAGCGATGTACTCAACAAGGTCACGGAACCGCCGCCAAAGCGTGCACGTCCCCATCGACTCCGCACAACTGTCTTGTCGTCCAATGCCGGCTTCCCTCTCTGTAGCCTGAAGCGCTCCGTTGAACCCTTCGTTGTAAAGGAAGCTTTACAGACAAGTTCCCTTGACGTCAAGGTCGCTTTACTGACGGTGCACCTCGGCGCTGAAAAGGGTGTTATCTGGGCAGCCGATCGTCCGGGCTTGGGGGCCTGGTTGCTAGACGCGGATGCGGCGCAGCTTGTCCGGGTTCCGCATCAGGTAGATTTCGCGGACCAGGCCGCCGTCGATCCTGAAGCTCGCCACCGTATCCACCGCACCGTCGGGGTCAACGGCGACCAGGGCAGGCAGCCCGTTGACCTCGGCCACGTGCAGTTGGACCGGGGTGTCGGGCTTGCTGGTGACACCGAGCAGGAAGCGGAGCACCTTCTCCACCCCCAGGATCGGGCGCAGCGCGGCTGACTTCTGCCCGCCCCCGTCGCTGGTGAGGACGACGTCGGGTGCCAGCAGCCCCAGCAGCGGCTCGACCACCCCGGTGCTGGCCGCGCGCAGGAACTGCTCGGTAATCCGCTTGTGCAGGGCCGGATCCACCTGGTTCCTGGCCTGCCGGCTGGCCACGTGGGCCCGGGCACGGGACATCAGCTGCCGCACCGCGGCCGGTGAGCGGTCCAGCGTGCTGGCGATCTCCGGCGCCGGATACCCGAAGACCTCGCCCAGGATGTAGGCCGCGCGCTCCAGCGGTGAGAGCTGCTCCAAGACCACCAGCATGGCCAGCGAGACATCATCGGCCAGCACGGCGGCCTCGTCCGGGGCAGGGGCTGTAGCCGCGTCCGGCAGGCTGCTGACCGGTTCGGGCAGCCACGGGCCCACGTACTCCTCCCGACGCCGCTGCTGCGTGCGGATGTGGTTCAGCGCCAGGTTGGTCACCGTCCGCAGCAAGTAGGCGCGTGGCTCCTGGACCTCCTCCAGTGGTACCTCGGCAAAGCGCAGCCATGCCTCCTGCGCTACGTCCTCCGCGTCCGCCGCGCTGCCCAACAGCCGGTAGGCCGCGCCCAAAAGCAGCCCCCGGTGCTGCTGGAACACGTCAAGGTTCGACTCCGTCGTCGTCACTTCAGCCTCCAATGCTGCACGTCTCCTTAAAGCCCTGGCTCGTCAGCCCCATGGCGGCATTCACCCGGGAACGCTGGTTCTCCACGCCAATCAGGTACGTCAGTTCGGCCAGCTGCGCCGGGCTCAGGTTTTGCCTCAGCCTATCCACAAGTTCATCGGTGACGGCCGGCGGCGTGGCCGTCATGGCTTCGGCATATTCAAGGACGTCGCGCTCCGCTTCGTTGTACACGGTGGCCGTGCGCCACTCGGGGACCGACCGAAGCTTGGCCGGATCAACGCCTTGGTGGTGGTACTCCCAGTAGCCAAAGTCCATGCACCAACTGCACCCGACCGCGGCGGAGGCGCCCATCACCGCCAGCGCACTCAGCGTGGGCGGGACGGAGCGGAACTTGCCGACGGCGGTTTCATGCCGCAGCCAGGCAAACAGCACTCGGCGGTTGTGCATCATGGCTAGGCCGGGGTCCAGCACCTTGCCGTACTTGCGCCTGCTGTAGCCGGACACGATCCGCAGGAACAGGCTGGGCTCGTGGTCCAGTGGGATGCGTGCCATGTGGTCCTCCTTGTCGCTTCCCCGGAACTGGGGCTGCTAGGAAGACACCGCGCGGCGGGTCCGGTGTGACATCGGAAGAAAAAGGACAGAAAAAATGCGGCCCGGTCGGTGACCGGGCCGCATCATGTGGTGCGCCCAGAGGGATTCGAACCCCCGGCCTTCTGTTCCGTAGACAGACGCTCTATCCAGCTGAGCTATGGGCGCTTGGCCTCGCGGCCGGATACAACTGTAGCGTGTTAACCGGACGGTCGCCAAATCGAGGGGCCGATGCCCGGTTCCGGCCCGGAATTCCGGGCCTCAGGGGTCCCGAGCCCCGGCCAACTCCGCGAGAACGCCATGTGAACTAGACCGGTCTATATGACCTTAATCACATTATTGACGGCGGTCACATCTAAAAACCCCGGAATCGCGGGGCTCATCCTACTGGACCGCGCCGACGTGGGCTGTCCGGCCCCCGACTGGTCTAGCCGGTGGCCCATAGCATCAATACACACCACTGGCCCAAGAAAGGGATGAGTCATGGGCGATACAACGCGTCAGCCGGTTCTTGAGGAAACACTTGGGGACGCCCCAACTACACACGCAAAGCTTCTGGCCTGGGTTGCCGAAGTTTCCGAGCTGACGCAGCCCGACTCTGTGTATTGGGTGGACGGCTCCGAAGAGGAATACGCTCGTCTGACCGACCACCTGGTCGAGGCCGGAACGCTGCAGCGGTTGAACCCGGAGCTGTTCCCGAACTCTTTCGTCGGTTCTTCCGACCCCAAGGATGTGGCCCGCGTTGAAGAGCGGACCTTCATCTGCTCCGAGAAGGAAGCCGACGCCGGGTTCACCAACAATTGGATGGACCCCGCCGAGATGAAGGCGATCCTCACGGAACGCTTCGCCGGCAGCATGCGCGGACGCACCATGTATGTGATCCCGTTCGTCATGGGCCCGCTGGATGCCGAGCAGCCGCAGTTTGGCGTCGAGATCACCGACTCCGCCTACGTAGTCGCCTCCATGCGAATCATGGCCCGGATCGGCACCGACGTGCTGCGCAAGATGGAAGCCGAGGACGCGTTCTTCGTCCCCGCGCTGCATTCCGTCGGCGCCCCGCTGGAGCCCGGCGAGGCGGACGTCGTCTGGCCGTGCAACGAGGAGAAGTGGATTGTGCACTTCCCCGAAGAGCGCTCCATCTGGTCCTACGGCTCCGGCTACGGCGGCAACGCGCTGCTGGGCAAGAAGTGCTACGCCCTGCGTATCGCCTCGGTGATTGCCCGTGACGAAGGCTGGCTGGCCGAGCACATGCTCATCCTCAAACTCACCAGTCCGGAAGGCAAGGCCTACAACATTGCGGCCGCCTTCCCCTCTGCTTGCGGCAAGACCAACCTGGCGCTGCTGGATCCCACCATTGAGGGCTGGAAGGCCGAGACCCTCGGCGATGACATCAACTGGATGCGCATCGGCAAGGAGGGCGAGCTGCGCGGTGTGAACCCGGAGTACGGCCTGTTCGGCGTTGCGCCGGGAACCGGCTGGGGCACCAACCCGAACGCCATGCGCGCCATCGCCAAGGGCAACTCCATCTTCACCAACGTGGCGTTGACCGACGACGGCGGTGTCTGGTGGGAGGGCATGACCGAGGAAGTGCCGGCTCACCTGACCGACTGGGAGGGCAACGACTGGACGCCGGATTCCGGCCGTCCCGCCGCCCACCCGAACTCGCGCTTCTGCACCCCGATCTCGCAGATCGACATGCTGGCCCAGGAGTACTACAGCCCGGACGGCGTGGAGATCCATGCGATCCTCTTCGGCGGCCGCCGCAAGACCACCATCCCGCTGGTCACCCAGGCCCGCTCCTGGACCAACGGCATCTTCATGGGCTCCACGCTGTCGTCGGAAACCACCGCGGCCGCAGCCGGCGCCGTCGGTGTGGTCCGCCGCGACCCGATGGCGATGCTTCCCTTCATCGGCTACAACGCCGGGGACTACCTGAAGCACTGGGGCACCATCGAGGCCAAGGCCAACCCGGAGCGGCTGCCCAAGGTCTTCCTGGTCAACTGGTTCCGCCGCACGGCCGATGGCGGCTTCGCCTGGCCGGGCTTCGGCGAAAACTCCCGCGTGCTCAAGTGGGCCATCGAGCGCATCGAGGGCACCGCTGATGCCAAGGAGACCCCGATCGGCTACATCCCGACCGGCGAGTCGATCGACCTGACCGGCCTGGACATGACCCCGGAGCAGGTGGAAGAAGCCGTCAAGGTGGATCCCGCCGAGTGGAAGGAAGAGCTCAAGGGCATCGAGGAGTGGTACGCCCGCTTCGGCGACGCGCTGCCCGATGAGCTGGCCGCCGAGCTGAAGCAGTTGCAGGCCCGCTTCGCCTGAGCGAATAAACCCTCAGCCTCCCCAGAGGCGCCCGGATGAGACCCCGCGCAGCACATGCCGGGGTCTCATCCCTTTTAACCTGCTCCTGCCGCAATGCCGGTCTAGACCAGACCCGCGATCTCAGCGAATGCGCCTCCGGCGAGCACACACCATGGTTTCGGTGACGGCTCCTTGGTATCTTTGGCGCCCAAGTAGGTTCAGGAGCGATGAATCAGAGGAGTGGTGCTTGATGGCTGATGCTGATGGCGGGGATGTTGTGGACATCCTCACGACGGACCACCGGGAAATGCTCGAACTGCTCAGCCAGATTGAGCAGACTTCCGACCCCCGGCAGCGCAGGGACTTGGCCGACACCGTCATCGCCGAGGTGATGCGCCACGCCGTCGCCGAGGAGATGCTCGTCTACCCGGTGATAGAGAAACATGTGCCCAACGGCAAGGAGGAAGTAGAGCACGACAAGCAGGAACACGAGGAAATTGTCCAGCTCATGAAGCGGCTGGAGGACGTTGACTCGTCCCAGCCCACCTTCATGGAACTGGTCAGGGAACTCGAGGGACAGCTGCGCCACCACGCGGGCGATGAAGAAACGGATCAGTTCCCGAAGTTGCGTGCCCACATCCCCGGGGACAAGCTCGTCGAGCTCGGCGAAAAGGTTGAAAAGGCCAAAAAAGTCGCGCCGACCAGGCCCCACCCCAGCGCCCCGCACTCCGAACTGTTCCACAAAACCGTGGGGCCCGGCGTCGGCATGGTTGACCGGCTGCGTGACAAGCTCTCGGGCCGCCAAACGGGATAGCCGGACGTACGCCTGAAAGCCGGCGGTCTGGTGACTGTGCCGGACCGCGGGCTGGGCGCGGATTTCAGCCGCTGCCTCCCGAAGGATGGCCTCTAGAAGTTGTAGAAAGATCCGGTAACGGGGCGGCTTAGGCCGGCCGGCGGGTGAGCAAGCTCACAAACACCGGCTCCATTTGGGACTGGTGCGGCAGCGCGGACACCACCACGGAGTCGAGTTCGCGGTAAAAAGCTTCGCGCGCCCGGCGCAGCGCCCCGCGCAGCCCGCAGTTGTTGTTCATCGGGCAATCACCATGGGCGGACTCGCAATCCACCAGGTCCTCGCGCGCATCCAGCGTGCGCAACACGCCGCCCACAGTGGCGGCCCGACCGGCGGGGCTGATCCGCACGCCGCCGGACCGGCCGCGCACCGCCTCGAGGAGTCCGAGCCCGCGCAGCTTCAGCACCGCCTTGCTGACGTGGTTGTACGGCGTACCGACGCCGTCGGCGATGGCCTGCGTGGTCATCAATTCCCCGTCCGGGGCCGCGGAGAGCAGCATCAGCGCCCGCAGGCACACATCGGAGAAGGCATTGATACGCATGCTTGCTATATTAGCCGCCAGCTCTTGACAAAAGCCGCGGCTGTGCCGCCAGTCACGGCGTGGGGATGCGGTGACGTCGGTCGCTTGTCATGGCGACGGCGGCGGGGCGCGGCAGCCTGCTCAGGCCTCCGGGGACCCGGTTTCTTCGACGGGTTCCTGATCGGGCCAGACGAGGCGTTCCTGCGGGTCCACGAAGGGGTCCGGGTAGCTCCACTTGCCATCGTCGTCGTGATGGTAGGGCTGGATGGCGGAGACGGCGACGCCGGCGGAGTGCTCCACGGCGATCTGGATCGCGTCGGCGTCCTCTTCGGGCAGGAAGATGTCACTGATCACTGCGACGGCTCGGAAGTCGCCGCGTTCCTGCCGCAGCGTGGCATATAGATCCTCGATCATGCCGTCCACGTTGACCTCCGTTGCCTCGGTTGCCTCCGCGTCGAGGTCATCGGGGGAAACCACCACCAGGCGCAGCCCGCCGTCGCGCGTGGTCACCAGTGCCGCGGGCAGGAACGCTCCGTGGTCGGCCAACTGCTCCTGGGCCACGCCCAGCCCGGTGCCGAACAGGGTGTCGATATCGGCCAGTACCTCGGACGGAATGCCGTCGCGCCAGGACGCACTCATGCTGCTTCCCGGACCCGGGCCAAGACGTGTTCGCGGAGGGTCTGGAGCAGCGCCGGGTTGGTGGCTTCGGCGTTGAGGCGCAGGAACGGTTCGGTGTTGGAGGGGCGCAGGTTGAACCACCAGGATCCGTCGTCGGCAATGACGGTGGTGCCGTCCAGGCGGTCCACGCTCACTCCGGTTCCCGCGTAGGCGGTGGGGCAGGTGGGCGCGGTGGCTGATGTCCCGCCGGCGGTTGGGTCGGTGGCCAGGGCGGGGGCGAAGTCGCCCAGCACGCGGGCGACCGCGGCGGCCTTGTCCTCGACCTGCGAGTTCAGTTCACCGGTGGCGTGGTAGGGGTCGTATTCGGCAGCGAGTTCGGACAGCGGCGCCTGCTGTTCGCCGAGCGCGGCCAGCACATGCATGGCGGCGAGCATGCCGGTATCGGCGTTGTAGAAGTCGCGGAAGTAGTAGTGCGCGGAATGTTCGCCGCCGAACACCGCCTTTTCCTCTGCCATGTGCGCCTTGATGAAGGAGTGGCCCACCCGGGTGCGCACGGCCCGGCCGCCGGCGGCGGAAACGGCTTCGGGCACGGCGCGGGAGGTGATCAGGTTATGGATCACGGCCGGGTGTTCTTCGCCGGCGGCCTGGGCGCGGGCGATCTCTCGGCGGGCGACCAGCGCGGTGATGGCCGAGGGGGAGACCACGGACCCGGTGTCATCGATAACAAAGCAGCGGTCGGCGTCGCCGTCGAAGGCCAGGCCGATGTCGGCGCCGTGCTCGCGGACGGCGGCCTGCAGGTCCACCAGGTTCTCCGGTTCCAGCGGGTTGGCCGGGTGGTTGGGGAAGGTGCCGTCCAGCTCGAAGTACAGCGGCACAATCTCCAGCGGCAGCGCCGGCAAGAGGGTGTCGCCGAGCACGGCGGGTGTGGTCATTCCGGCCATGCCGTTGCCGGCGTCCACCACTACTTTCAGCGGGCGGATGCCGGTCAGGTCCACCAGGGAGCGCAGGTACCCGGCATAACCGGAGAGCACGTTGGCTTCGGTGATGGCCCCGGTTTCGGTGCCGTCGGGAATGCCGGTCTCCAGGTATTTCTGCGCACGGTCGCGGATGTCGAACATGCCGGTGTCGGAGGAAACCGGCACCGCGCCGGGCTTGGCCATCTTCATGCCGTTGTACTGGGCCGGGTTGTGGCTGGCGGTGAACACCACTCCGGCGGCATCGAGGGAACCGCAGGCATAGTAGAGCTCGTCGGTCGAGATCAGCCCCAGCATCAGGATGTTGGCACCCCTGCCGGCCGCGCCGTGGGCGAACGCGGCAGCGAACTCCGGCGAGGACGGGCGCATGTCCCCGCCCACCAGCACCGTCTGCCCGGCCAAGGACAGTACGTCCACAAAGGCGGCCCCGGTCGCCTCGACGGTTGCGGCGGTTATGGTCTCGCCCACGATCCCACGGACGTCGTAGGCCTTGAAGGACAGGCCAAGATCTATGCTGCTCACCCCACCAGCTTATAAGGGGCTCCTGTGGAAAAGGGACAGGTTGTCAGCTGCGGCTGGAATACTGGGGTTCATGGCTGAGTGGATCGACGGGACAACGGACACGGCGACGGACATCGCCACACTGGGATCGGCTGCGGCCGGGCCGGACGGCGGTGGGCTGCGCCAGGAGGCCACGGCGCTGCTGCGGGCCTTGGTGGGCCATGACGCGGCCGAATTCCACGAGGGCCAGTTCGAGGCGGTGGAGGCGCTCGTCTCCGGCGGACGCCGGGCTCTGGTGGTGCAGCGCACCGGCTGGGGCAAGTCGGCGGTCTACTTCGTGGCCAGCCTGCTGCTGCGCCGCCGGGGCGCCGGTCCCACGCTGATCGTCTCGCCGCTACTCGCGCTGATGCGCGACCAGGTGGCCGCTGCCGAACGCGCCGGTGTGCGGGCCGCGGCCATCAACTCCGCCAACCAGTTGGAATGGGGGCAGATCCAGGAGCAGTTGGCCGCCAACACTGTGGATGTGCTGCTGGTGTCGCCCGAGCGGCTGAACAACCCGCGCTTCCGGGACGAGCAGTTGCCGCAGCTGGTGGGCAGCTCCGGCCTGTTGGTGATCGACGAGGCCCACTGCATCTCCGACTGGGGCCACGATTTCCGTCCCGACTACCGGCGGATCCGGGACCTGATCGGCCAGCTCCCGGACCGGGTGCCGGTGCTGGCCACCACGGCCACCGCCAATTCGCGTGTGGTCCATGACATCGAAGAGCAGCTCGGCGTGCGTTCCGCGGGGGAGCACGACGGCGGGGTGCTCACCATCCGGGGGCCGCTCGCCCGTGCCTCGCTGCGGTTGGGAGTGCTCCGGCTGGCCAGCCCGCGTGCCCGGCTCGGCTGGCTGCTCACCCATCTGAATGACCTGCCCGGCAGCGGAATCATCTACGCGCTCACGGTCTCCGCCGCCGAGGATACGGCGCGCCTGCTGCGTGAGGCCGGCCATGAGGTGGCCGCCTACACCGGCCGCACCGATCCTGCCGAGCGGGAACAGGCGGAGGCGGCGCTGAAGGAGAACCGGGTCAAGGCGCTGGTGGCCACAAGCGCTCTCGGCATGGGCTTCGACAAGCCGGACCTGGGCTTCGTGGTCCATTTGGGTGCACCGAGCTCCCCGGTGGCCTACTACCAGCAGGTGGGGCGTGCTGGCCGCGGCACCCCCAACGCCGATGTCCTGCTGCTGCCGGGCACCGAGGACCGGGACATCTGGGAGTATTTCGCCACCGCATCGATGCCCAACGAGGGGACCGCCACCGCGGTGCTGCGCGAGCTCGCCGCTCCCGGCACGGTGCTGTCCACCGCGGCGCTGGAGACGCTCGTGAACCTGAAGCGGTCCCCGCTGGAATTGCTGCTGAAGGTCCTCTCCGTAGACGGCGCGGTGCGCAAGGTCAGCGGCGGCTGGGAGGGAACCGGCCAGCCCTGGACCTATGACGCGGAGCGCTATGGGCGCATTGCGCAGGCCCGGGTGGCCGAACAGAACTCCATGCTGGACTACGAGAACACCTCCGGCTGCCGGATGGAATTCCTGGCCAGCGCCCTGGACGATCCGGCGGCTGCTCCGTGCGGCCGCT
Organism: Arthrobacter sp. Dra40; assembly: GCF_059091905.1. NCBI lineage: Bacteria > Bacillati > Actinomycetota > Actinomycetes > Micrococcales > Micrococcaceae > Arthrobacter > Arthrobacter sp. Dra40. Next base: position 30,846 of record NZ_JBNHHB010000039.1, on the reverse strand, counting down.
GCGACAACTGCGCCGGGCCGTGGTACTCGGACAGCATCGCTGCCGAAGCCACCGAGAGCGCCGGCGCCGCCTTGCAGCGGGCCGGCGTCGAACTGGAGCCCCGGGCCATGTGGCCCAGCGGGATGGACAAACTGGGCGTCCCGGTCAAGGGGAAGATCCCGCCCGCCGAGGCCAACGGCAGCGGCCGGGCGCTTGCACGCCTGACGGATCTGGGCTGGGGCGGGCAGTTGCGGGAGGTCTTTGGCACCGACGCTCCGGACCGAGAGGTGCCCGCCGGCATGCTGAAAGCCTGCGTGCAGGTCCTGGCCCAGTGGGGTTGGGCGCAGCGGCCGGTGGCCGTCGTGAATGTGCCGTCGCGGAGCCGGCCGCTGCTGACGCAGTCGCTGGCTCGCGGTCTCTCGGAGATTGGCCGGTTGCCGTACCTCGGCGAACTCGCTGTCCCACATGGCGGCCCGCGCAGCGGCCCCGGCGGCAACAGTGCCTTCCGGCTGGCCGATGTCTGGGACCAGTTCCAGGTCCCCGAGGGTGGTGAAGCATGGCTGGCGGAGAACCGAGGCCCCGTGCTGCTGGTCGATGACCTCGCCGACAGCCGCTGGACCCTCACAGTGGCCGGCCGCGCGCTGCGCCTGGCCGGGGCGGAAACGGTGCTGCCCTTCGTGCTCGCTCTCAAGGGCTGACCGACCGGACTCGGAGGCACGAGGTGCCGGGGGGCGTAAAGGCACTGCCGGTGCCAATGACCTCCGCAGAATCACGCTTGAGTGGTACCGATGGCACAGGCACAACCCCTCAGTACAGCGAAAAGCGCGGCGCGTTGACGATTGGACGTGCCGGGGCCACAATCGCAGTGTCAATGCGGACGAGATGCTGCAGGACTCGATGAAGCGCACAACAGTGGGGCCAGGCGGCTCCTGAACGTTTCGAGGCCACTAGTGCCGGTGCGACGGTGGCGGTTCCTGACGTCAAAGGGAGGTCACCGAGCATGGCCGAGAAAAGGGTCAAGCACCCGAGCGTCGAGGAACGCGAAGCCAAGGGCAAGGAATGCCGCAAACAGACGCCCGTCTCCAGCCACACGGGCTGGGTTCCCGCCGCCGACCGGCCTGATCCGGTAGCACTCCTCGAAGAACAGAACCAAACCAGGGAACAGGACCTCGTGCCGGTGCGTCACGGCCGGATGTTGGCCTCACCGTTCACGTTCTACCGGGGCGCGGCCAAGATTATGGCCCGCGACCTGAAAGATACGCCGCGGGCCGGCTTGAACTCCCAATCGTGCGGCGATGCCCACCTGTCCAACTTCGGCGTATTTGCCTCGCCCGAACGAAACCTGCTGTTCGACCTAAACGACTTCGACGAGACGCTTCCGGGACCATTCGAATACGACGTCAAACGCATGTCCGCTAGCTTCACCATCGCAGCCCGGAACAATGCGTTCAGCAAGGACGACGCGCGCGACGTGACGCTTACCGGGGTGCGGGCCTACCGCGAAGCGATGGCACAGTTCGCGCAAATGCGCACCTTGGACATTTGGTACGCCCGCCTGACCGAGGAGCAGTTGGTGGAAGCCATCGATCTGGCCGTGGCAACTCAAAGCGACAAAGCCCTCAAGAAGGCAGCCAAGGCCAGGGGAGAGAAAGCGAGGCAGAGCCTCGCAAAGGCCCGCACTCGGGACAGCCTGCAGGCACTCTCCAAGCTCGCAGAGCGAGTCGACGGGAGGGTCCGAATTGTCAGCCAGCCACCGCTGGTCATTCCCGCCCGGGAGCTGGCAGGTGCGTACGGAATGTCCGGCGACGAGGTAGAAAGCGTTATCCGCGATCAGCTCCGGTCCTACCGGGCCACCCTGCCGGAAGACCGGCGGCACCTGCTTGAACAATTCGAACTGATCGATGTCGCCCGCAAGGTTGTGGGCGTCGGCAGTGTCGGTACGCGGGCGTTTATCGCCTTGCTCCAAGGGCGCGATCAAGAGGATCCGCTGTTCCTCCAAGTCAAGGAGGCCACGCGATCGGTGCTTGAGGACCACTTGCCGAAGAGCAAGTACAGGCAGCCGGGCGAGCGCGTGATGCAGGGGCAGCGGATGATGCAGGCCGCGAGCGACATCTTCCTGGGCTGGACCAAGGGTGCGCAGGACAATCGGCACCTCTATTGGCGCCAACTCCGGGATATGAAGGGCTCAGCCGTGGTGGAAGCGATGAAGCCGCCGGGTTTGGCGCTGTATGCCACCGCCTGCGGCTGGACACTGGCCCGCGCGCACGCACGATCAGGTGACCCGATCGCGATCGCCGCCTATCTGGGCAAGAGCGACAAATTCGATGTCTCGGTCACCGATTTCTCCGAGCGGTACGCCGATCAGAACGACAAGGACTACCAGGCCTTCGCCGAGGCGGTTCGGACCGGCCGCCTCGAAGCAGTTGAAGGCGTCTAAGAGGTTCCGCGGATGGCACGGGCCACGTTCAAGAGGCGGTGGTTGCGATGGCCGATGTGGTCATTGCCGGCGGCGGTCCGACCGGGATGATGCTCGCCGCCGAGCTGACCCTGGCGGGAGTCGAGACGGCGATTGTGGAGCGCCGCGGGACGCCGGAGCTGGTGGGCTCGCGTGCGGGCGGATTCCACTCGCGGACCATCGAAATCCTCGACCAGCGCGGGATCGCCGACCGGTTCCTCGCCGAGGGGCAGCGCGTCCAGGCGGCGTTCTTCGGGAGCACAAAGCTGGACGTGAGCGACTTTCCCACCCGGCACCCTTACACGCTTGGCCTGTGGCAGAACCATATTGAGCGGATCCTAGCCGGCTGGATCGGGGAGCTGGGCGTGCCGGTCCATCGGGGGCTCGAGGTGGCGGGTTTCGCCCAGGACCACAGCGGCGTGGACGTGGAGCTCGCCGACGGGACGCGGATGCACGCGCAGTACCTGGTCGGCGCCGACGGCGGGCGAAGCGCTGTCCGGAAAGCAGCCGGCATCGAGTTCCGCGGCTGGGATGCGACGAGGAGCAGCCTGATCGCGGAAGTGGAAGTGACCGAGGAGACGCCGGCCGGCGCGCGGATTGACGAGGTGGGGATTCACGGGCTGCACCTGATGGAGGACGGGCGAACCACGCGGGTGATCGTGACAGAGAAGGAACTTGGACGGGGAACCGAGCCCACCCTGGCCGACCTCGGCAAGGCGCTGACCGAGATCTATGACACCGATTTCGGGGTCCACCATCCGAGGTGGATTTCGCGGTTCACCGATGCCACCCGGCAGGCCGCCAGCTACCGCAGCGGCCGGGTGCTGCTGGCCGGCGATGCCGCACACGTTCATGCTCCGTCGGGCGGGCAGGGGATTGGGCTCGGCATCCAGGACGCAGTGAACCTCGGTTGGAAGCTCGCACAAGTCGTCAATGGCACAGCGCCGGACAGCCTGCTGGACACGTACCACGCCGAACGGCACCCGGCCGGGGCCCGCGCGCTGAAACACACGATGGCGCAGTCGCTCATGCAACGGGCCGACCCTCGCGTCGGCGCGTTGGCCGACACGGTGGCCGGCCTGTTGACCATCGATGAAGCCCGCAAGCAGGTTGCCGGGCTCATCTCCGGCTTGGACGTCCGCTACGACCTCGGCGAGGGGCACCCGTTGCTCGGGCGCCGGATGCCCGATCTCGACGTCTTCACCGCCAACGGCCCGCTGCGCGTGTATACCCTCCTGCACCATGCCCGTGCGGTGCTCATCAACCTCGGCACGCCGGGCAGCATCGAATTGGGGCCGTGGGCGGATCGGGTGCAGTTGGTGGACGCCACCTACGACGGCGGATGGGAGCTTCCGGTGATCGGTCCGGTCAGCGCTCCGTCGGCCGTGCTGATCCGGCCCGACGGGCATGTGGCCTGGACGGGAGACGAGACGCAGTCTGGCCTACGGGAGGCGCTAACCAGTTGGTTCGGGCCCGCCCGGCGTTTACACTCCGGAGACGCAAAAACTCCCCCGGTTTCCCGGGGGAGTTGACGCGGAGACGGGGGGATTTGAACCCCCGGTCGAGTTTAACCCCGACCCTTCATTAGCAGTGAAGTCCATTCGGCCGCTCTGGCACGTCTCCATACGCTATTGCTAGCCACACAAGACTACCCAGAACCACGGGTCAAGAGCAAAACCGGGAACGGCTTAACCCGTCAGCGCCCGCCACAGGAACGTGTGCGAGAGCGCCTGCAGCCGGGCGGTTTGCTTGTTGTCGCTGGCGCCGGCGTGGCCGCCCTCCAACGCCTCGTGGAACCAGACGTTCTCAACACCCAGCTCCAGCATCCGTGCGGCCATTTTCCGAGCCTGCACCGGGCCCACCCGGTCGTCCGAGGTGGCGGTCCAGATCAGCGCGTCGGGGTACTCGGTGCCCGGCTGGAGCAGGTGGTAGGGCGAGAAGGTACGCATGAACTCCCACTGGGCCGGGTCCTCCGGGTCCCCGTACTCGGCAATCCAGGAGTAGCCGGCGGAGAGCTTGGTGTAGCGGGCCATGTCCAGCAGCGGCACCCCGCAGGACACCGCGCCGAACAGGTGCGGGTAGCTGGTCAGCATGTTTCCCACCAGCAGGCCGCCGTTGGATCCGCCCGCACAGCCCAGCCGCTCCCGCCGGGTGATGCCGCGGTCCGTCAGGTCCTGCGCCACTGCGGCGAAGTCCTCGTAGGCCCGGTGCCGGTTGGCCTGCAGCGCCGCCCGGTGCCAGCCCGGACCGTACTCGCCGCCGCCGCGGATGTTGGCCACCACGTAGACCCCGCCGCGCCCGTCGGCGGTGCGCTGTTCCAGCCACGCCCGGCCCACGGTGCCGCTATAGCCGGGTGTCCTGGCGACCTCGAACCCGCCGTAACCCGAGAGCAGCACGGGATTGCCGCCGTCGTGCTTGAGGTCTTTTGGCGCCACCTGGAAGTAGGGCACCTGAGTGCCGTCCTTGGACGTGGCGAAGTGCTGCTGGACCTCATATGCCGAGGCATCAAAGTACGACGGCGAAGCCTTGACTTCCGCTGCCGACCCGCCGATGGTGCCGCGCGAGAGGGTGGACGGCGTGAGGTAGCCGGTGGACACCAGCCAGTAGTCGTCGGATTCCTCGTCATCCACGGCCGAGGCATCCACGGCGTGCAGGGGCGGGCAGTCCTGCAGCTCCAAGGCGGACCAGCCGGCCGCCGGATCCAGCACGCGGACCTGCGAGGAGACATCGTGCAGCAGGTTCAGCAGCAGGTAGTTCTTCGTCCAGCTCCAGGACTGCAGCGAGGTTGCCGCATCCGGGGCGAACAGCACCTGCACGCTGCCCTCGCCGGCCAGGAAGGCCTCCAGATCAGCGGCCAGCAGCGAGCCGGCGGGGTGGACGGTACCGCCGAGTTCCCAGTCGCCCTGCGGCCTCATCAGCAGCCACTGGCGGTAGATGTCCACGTTCACGTCGGTGGGCACGTCGATGGGCAGCCAACCGCCGTCGCGCCGGAGGTAGGTGCGGTAGTTGAAGAAGTCGATGACGTCCACCGCCACGTCGCGTTCGAATCCGGGGATGGAGTCGTGGCCGACCTGGGCCAGCATGTGGTCCTCGGGGACGTCGAAGTACTCCTCCGCCTCAGTCGGAGCCTGGCCGCGCTGCAGGATGCGGCTGGTCCGTGGGTAGGAGGAGGTGGTCAGCGAGCCGGGGCCGAAATCGGTCCCCAGTAGGATCCGGTCCTCGTCCAGCCAGGAGACGTAGCTCTTGGCCACCGGGATGTCGAAGCCCCCGGTGACGAAGGCGCGGTCCTCGACGTCGAACTCCCGCAGCCTCACCGCGTCGCCGCCGTCGGGCGACAGTCGCAGCATGGCCCGCCGGTAACTGACGCCGTCGGCGGGCCGCAGGAAGGCGGAGCCCGCGTACACCCACTCGACGCCCTCGGCCGCGGCCAGCGCGTCCACGTCCAGCAGGATCTCCCACTCGGGGGAGTCGCTCAGGTAGCTCTCCCAAGACGTACGCCGGAGCAGGCCGCGGGGGTTCGTCTTGTCGCGCCAGAAGTTGTAGTAGTAATTGCCGCGCTTGGTGACGCCGGGAATCCGGTCCTCCGCGTCGAGAACCTCCAGGATGCCGGCTTCCAGCGCCCTGAACTGCCCGTCCACTAGCTTGTCCTCGGTGCGCCGGTTCTGCCCCTTCACCCATTCCAGCGGCTTCTCGCCGTAGATGTCCTCCAGCCAGATGAAGTCGTCCTGGGGCAAATGCGTATTGTCCTGCGCGGGGTCCTGGGCCATGCCTCCATCCTAGGCATGCTGCCGCGGCCCCCCAGCGCGCTCGCCGTTGTAGTGCCTGCGGCCGTGGACAGCCTGCGTCACGTTGCCCTCCGGCCTGCGTTACGTTGTCCTCCGGCCGGAGCGCTCGCGGGTCACTGCCCAGCGGGCCATTGTCCTACTGGGCTTGTACCGCTCCGCGGACAGTATTTCTCCCACCGGTAAGCAAAGCTGGCGGGGCTCCGCTCCGATGGGCCGGACCACTGGGGCCTCCCCGAGCAAGCAAGAGGAATGCCGGCCCTTCCAGGTTGAATGTGGCGTCCACTGTACAAGCGGGGGAGTTTGGCGCCCACAGTCCAGGCTGGAGTTTGGCGCCCACCGTCCAGGCCGGGGGAGCGTGGAGTCCGGTACCCAAGCCACAGAATGCTGCCGCGGCCCCCAGCGCGCTGGCGGTTAGCCCCGCCCGACCGGGCGCCGCCCGGCAGGCCGTAGGCTAGAAAGCGTGGATAATCCGGGCATTTTTCGTGTAGCGATCGTGGGCGCCGGCCCGCGGGGCACCTCCGTGTTGGAACGATTGCTGTCCAACCAGCAGGCCCGCGGCGGGGCCCGGCTGCGGATCCATCTGGTGGACCCGTTCCGGCCCGGGTCGGGCCATGTCTGGCAGCCCGGCCAGTCCCGGTTGTTCCTGATGAACACGCCCTGCCTGTTCCCCACGGTGGTGCCGGCACCCGGGACCGAGCACGTGGGCCCCGAACCGGTGGCCGGGATGACTTTCGAGGCCTGGCGCTCCGCCGTAGCGGCCGGCAGTATCCCGGATGTGCCGGCGGACGACGCCGAGGAGGCGGCGGCGCTGGGGCCGGCCGATTTCCCCAGCCGCGCGCTGTACGGGCGCTACCTGGCCTGGACCTTTGCGCACCTGGCCGCCCGGACCGGAGCGGATGCCTCGCTGACCGTTCATGCGGCGGAAGCCACCGGCCTGGCACGGCACGACGGCGGGTGGCAGCTTGAGCTGAACGACGGCACCACCCTGCCGGCCGACGCCGTGGTGCTGGCGCTGGGGCATGTGCCTGCCGCGCTGAACCCGGAGCAGCAGCAGCTTCAGGATGCGGCGGCACGGCATGGCCTGAACTACCTAGCGCCCAATGTGCCGGCGGACGTGGACTGGGGTCGGCTGCCGCCAGGGCGCACGGTGCTGGTCCGTGGAATGGGCCTGAACTTCTTCGACCTGATGGTTCAAGTGACCGAAGGCCGCGGCGGACGGTTCGTGCCCGCGACGGACGGCGGGCCGCTGACCTACCTCCCGTCGGGGAAGGAACCGCGGCTGGTGGCCGGGTCCCGGCGCGGCACCCCCTACCGGGCGAAGGCCAAGATCAATAGCTACATTCCGGCCGGTGTGGAGCTGCGGCACTTCACCACGCACTCGGCCCGCCTGTTCGCCGCAGCCGGTGTGCAGCCCGGCTTCGACCACGACCTCTGGCCCATGCTGCACCGCGACGTGTATTGGACCTATTACTCCACCCTGGCGCGGGTGGAACCGGAGTGCCTGAAGGTGGCGCCGCAGGAGCTGCTGGCAGGGCTGGACCAATTGCTGGCAGAAAAATGGGAGCCAGGAAGCCGTACGATGTTGACCCGGGTTCGGGCGTACCTGGCCGAGCGGGTCAGCGAGGACAGGTTGCTGGACGTGGAAGGCCTGGCCAAGCCTTTCGGCGGCCGCAAGTTCGCATCCGCAGCGGAGCATCAGCAAGCGGTGCTGGACTATTTGGACGCCGATGCGGAGGGTTCGGCGCGCGGTACCGATGATCCGCTCAAGATGGCCATCGGGGCACTGAACGCCGGACGCTCGCTGCTCAAGAAGATTGTGGCCGACGGCGGGATCACCGAGGAATCCTGGCTGGCCGAACTTCGCGGATGGTTCGAACCGCTGGTCGAGGGGCTGGCCAGCGGACCGCCGGCCCAGCGCATCGAGCAGTTGGCCGCCCTGGCGCGGGCCGGCATCGTCCAGTTTGCGGGCCCCGAGCCGGTCTACCAAGTGGATCCGGACACCGGCCGCTTCCGGGTCACCTCGTCATGGGTCGACGGCGCCGAATACAGCGCCGCCTACCTGGTGGAGGCGATGATGCCGGTCAACCGGGTGGCGCATAACCGGTCGACGCTGCTGCGCCGGATGTTGGAGGATGGCCTGACCAGGCCCAAGCTGATGATTGGACCCAATGGAGCGCCGGTGACGGGTTCCGGCCTGGACGTCACGCAACCGCCGTACCGTCCGCTGGATCGGAACGGACAGCCGGTGCGGAATCTGTATGTGATCGGGCTGCAGCTGTCCTCGGTGCAGTGGGGCACCTCGATTGCCGCCGAAGCCGGAGCATCCGGGGAAACCGGCGGCCGGACGCTGCAGGATGCCGACCGGATAGCCCGTGCCATCCTGGACGCAGCCGACAACAGAAGTCTGGCCGACCCCGCGCAGGCGGGCACCGCCGTCGTTGGCAGCGGCAGCCTAGGCCGCTGACGCCGTCATTGACGCGCAACAGAAGTCTGGCCGACCCCGCGCAGGCGGGCACCGCCGTCGTTGGCAGCGGCAGCCTAGGCCGCTGACGCCGTCATTGACGCGCAACAAAACAGGCCCTCCCGGGTAGGGAGGGCCTGTTCGTCCTTCTAGGTTTTAGCGCTTGTTTCCGCCGTTGCCGCGGTCCTTGTCCGTGTCCAGGCCCACAATGATCGGATCGTGGTCGCTGGCCCGGAAGGGATCCGGGGCGTAGAAGTTGGTGGCGTTGTAGTTGTACCGGCTGTACTCCAGCGCGATCGATTCCACCGAGTTGATGTTCCAGATGTCGGCACCCTTGACCTTCGCGTCCGCTGCGGGCGAGGCGAAGATGTAGTCCAGCGAGCCGACCATGCCGCCGAAGCTGTAGCTGTGCTCGCCGGTCTTGGCGCCTTGGTCCACGTAACCGGCCTCGGTGAGGACCCTGATCGGGTCTTCCTTCGCGTAGGAGTTGAAGTCGCCGGTCAGCAGCACCTTGCCGGTCCGGAACTTCTCCTGCATCTGCTCCGCGAAGTCCACCAGCGAATGCGCCTGCGCGGTGCGGGCTGCATTCCAGGCGCCCTGGCCGTGGTCGGCGTTCTCGCCCGAGCTCGGGCCGGAGCCCTTGGACTTGAAGTGGTTGGCGATCACGATGAAGGTATCCGAGGCGCCGTTCTTGGCCTTGAATGCCTGGGCCAGCGGTTTGCGCGCGTTGGCGAACGCTTTGGTGTCGTTGTGGATCACCGACTCTTGGACCGTCTTCACCTCGTCCTTCTTGTAGATGAAGGCCGTACGGATGAAGTCCTCATCCGCCAGCGCCGGCAGCTCTTCCGGCGACCGGACGTAGTCCCAGCCGCCGTGCTGGGGCCCCTTGCCCGAATGCTTGCCGTTGTGGCGGGTGTCGCCCAGATCCGCATTCAGTGCCTCGGTCAGCGCGGCCAGGGCTGCGTCGCGCTCCTTGCCGAACTGGGCGGAGTTCTCGATCTCCTCCAGCGCCACAATGTCCGCGTCCAGCGCGTTGATGGCTGCCACGATCTTGGCCTGCTGGCGTTCCAGGTTCTCCGCGTCCCAGGCGCCGCGGGCATCGCAGTTGCGGGCCGTGATCGGGTTGCCGTCGCGGTCCGTGAAGGCGCCGCATCCCGGCAGCTGGTCGCCGGTGGTGCTGAAGTAGTTCAGCACGTTGAACGAGGCCAGCTTCACGCCGTCGATCTCTTCCGGAGAATCGGTGCGCGTGTTCTGGAACGACGCCGGCTGGACGCTTTCCGCGTTCTCCACCGTCAGGTGGCCCAGCGGCTGGAAACGCCAGAGATCGAACCGGTAATCCAGCACCACATTGGTGGCGAACGTTGCCGGGGAACCCACCCGGACCGGATCCCCGGCGGACAGGTAGGGCAGCGGGATGTCCTTGTTGGCGTCCGCGCCCAGGTAGTTGACGCTCGAGCCGTCGTCCAGCGTGACGGCCAGGGCGGCGTTCTTCTCCGTCTCGGCCCAGAACTCGTTAGAGCCGTAGGTTCCGACGGCGGTGGGCTGCACCAGCGCGGAGTCTCCGGCGGCCAGGCCGATCTCGCCGTATTGGTTCAGGGCGAAGTTGTCGGTGACGGTGAAGCCGCCCTGAGGCGCCAGCAGCATGCCCTCGAACTTCTCGCGGTCCGCCTCCGTGGCCGGCCAGCCGATGGCTGCTGCCTTCGGCGCCTCCGCTGCCTCCTGCAGGACGGTCAGTCCCTCGGCCGCGACGGTGATCTCGGTCAGGCCGTGGAACTCGCTGACCTTGCCGGTGACCTCCACGAAGTCGCCGGCCTGCACGTCACCGGCCGTCTCGGGGGAGTAGACGAACACGGCGTCCGACGCGGTCCGGTCCGTGGCGTTGGTGTCGCCGCCGGTCCCTTCGGTCTGCAGGTAGTAGCCGTCGAAGCCGCCGGTGGCGTAGGCGGCGGTCACCACGCCGCCGGTGGTCACGGTCTTGCCGGCCAGCGGGGACTGCGTGCCGGTGCCCTGGATCTCGGCGATGGTGGCTGCTTTGGGCTCCGGCTCCGGGTCACCGCCGCCGTTGCCCTCGCCGGAACCCCGCGGGGAGATATCTTCGCTGAGGCTGAAGTCCGCCGCGTTGTTGTTGGTGTCGGTTCCGTCGGCGCGGTTCATCGACCGCACGTCCGAGTTGCTCCTCGGCGACTGGGCCGCTTCGGTCTCGAAGGTGTTCGAGGTGCCGTAGCCCAGCAGGTCCACCACATTGCCGCGGTCGACCACCGAACCGGTGCCCAGATCGGCCACTGGTCCGGACTGGTTGGCCAGCAGCAGGGTGCCGTTGGTCCCGGACGGGGCCAAGCTCGTCACTAGATCCGTTTCCGGCAGTTCCTCGCCGTTGGTGCCGTTGGAGTTTGCCTGCACCAGGTAGTAGCCGCCGGCCTCGATGCTGCCGGACAGCGCCGCCACTCCGGTGGGGTTGCCGGTCCCGCCGGAAGAGCGGTACTGCAGCGACCAGCCGTCCAGGCTGACCTCGGCGTCGGTGGGGTTGTAGAGCTCGATGAACTTGTTCACGTAGGCAGCGCCGGCGCTGCCACCGGACAGGTACGCCTCGTTGATCACCACATGGTCGGCGCCGTCGCTGCCGCCGGCCTCGACGGCGGACGGCAGCCGGAAGGTGGTTCCGGAGGCGGCGGCGCTCAGTTCGAAGTAGCCGCCGTCCAGTGCGGAAGGAGCGGTGAACTCGATGGAGGCACCGCCGTCGGCCACCTGGAAGGTGCCCAGTTTGGTGCTGGTGCCGGCCGCGTCAACGTACGCGAGCGACAGTTCGGTGTTCAGCGGAGCGCCCAGCGACGTCAGGTCCAGCTTGGAGACCTGCACGCTGACCTGCTGGCCGGGGCCGACGGATTCCGGTGCCCCGGTGACCTGCACGGTGCGGCGGGCGAAATCCGGGGAGAGCGGGCTGTTGTCCTGGATGTAGTCGATCCAGGCGTCGCGGTCCACCAGGCCGGAGTCGCGGGTGTCCGCGCCCTTGGTGAAGACGTGGAAGTTGTCGCCGCCCTGTGCCAGGAAGCTGAAGGTGCCCACCCGGTAGCCGCGCTCCGCGTCCAGCGGTTTGCCGTTGACCCAGACGCCGGTGATGCGCTCGCCTTCGGGCAGCGCCGCGTCGTAGGTGTAGTTGACGTTCTTGCTCAGGCCCAGCTGCAGGTAGGCGCGGCTGGGTACCTCGCCGGCCGCGGTGCGCTGCCACTGCTGCTCCAGCAGGGTCTTGACCTGGGCGCCGGTCAGCGTGGTGGTCCACAGGTTGTTCAGGAAGGGCAGCACCCCGTTGGCCTCGGCGTAGGTGACCGTGCCGTCGGGCGCGTAGTAGAGCTCGTTGCGCAGCCCGCCGGGATTCACCACACCGATCTCGGCACCGCCGCGTTCGGCGGAGGCGAGGGACGCCAGCAGCGAATCGGCCACCAGGTTGCCCAGCGTCGATTCGGAGCCGCGGTCGTCCCGGTCCGGCGCCGTATCCGCGTCCGGCCCGTCCGGCAGGAAGGCGGTGGTGATGTCGCCGGTGACCGAGCCAACCGGCTGGGCGCCGACTTCCTCGGCGTTTTCCAGCGCGGCCTGCACAATCGAAGATACTTCGGCCACGCGCGGATAGGCGGAGACCAGGTCGGCGTCGGCGGTGCCGGTCCGTGGGACGACGGCGGCGGTGTGCGCCAGCACCTCGTCGGCATCGGCGTCGTAGCTGAGCTGGACCTGGCCGATGTTCGCGCCGTAGGAGCCGGTCTGCACCACGGGCCGCGTCTTGCCGTCAACGCCCGGAAGCGGGGCTTCGAAGCTGTAGGCCTGGTGCGTGTGGCCGTTGAAAATGACGTCCACGTCCGGGCTGGTTTCGTTGACAATCCGGTTGAACACGGCACTCGCCGCCACGGCGCTGGTTAGGTCCGCGTTCGTGTTGGCGCCTTTGTGGTAGGACGCCATGATGACGTCGGCTTCGTCGCCGGCGCCGTCGGTCAGCTGGGCCGCCACCCGGTTGACGGCGTCTACCGGGTCGCCGAACTCGAGGTCCGCGATCCCGCCCGGGGACACCAGCGAAGCAGTCTCTTCCGTGACCACACCGACCACGCCGACGGTCACGCCGTTGACCGGGACCAGCTCGTACTCGGGCAGGGCCGGTTCGGTGGTGCCGGCCCGGTACACGTTGGCGCCCAGCTGCGGGTACTTGGAGGCGGGGGCCACCCGGTCCGTCAGGTCGGCGAAGCCGCGGTCGAACTCGTGGTTGCCCACCGCCGTCGTCGCCAATTCCAAGGCGTTGAGCACATCGATGGTCGGCTGGTCCTGCTGCGTGGAAGACGCGAAGACCGAGGCGCCGATGTTGTCGCCGGCGGAGGTGAGCACCGTTCCCTCGGGGTTCTGCGCCCGGAGCTGTTCCACGGTGCCCGCGAACTTGACCGTGTTCGCGTCGATCCGTCCGTGGAAATCGTTGATGCTCAGGAGGTTGAGGTCGACCGGATCGGCCGCATGCGCGGGTAACGCCGCGAAAGGCGCCGCCACCAGGCCTGCAGTCAGGACCGCAGCCAGCGCGGTCTTCGGTGATGAAGTAGCCATGTGGCCCTATCTCTCAAGGTGGAAGTGATGATCCGCGCACTCAGGGAACGGCTGCGGCACGGCTGCACGGTGCAAGCACCGCTCCCCAGTTCAGCTGGCAGGGATGAACGGGAGGTTACCCGAGGGCCAGAACCAGAGGAACACTTCTGTGAGAGAACACCTTCAAACAGGGTGAAACGTTCGCCAAGCCTTGACAGGAAGGGCCGAACAGGTTGAGTAATTGGACTGCTGGGCAGCGGTGCTGCCGGCCCAAAGCGGCGGCCGGTAGTTGGCCTACCGGACCAGACGGCGGGCGGCAGCGGTCCCTGCCGGACTTAGCGGCGGCTGTCCTTGAGCGTGCCTGTGGTGGGCTCGTCCTTGGCGCCCACCAGGCAGAGCAGTTCACGGTCCTGCTCGCCGCTCCAGCTTTCCTCGGTGGGGTTCAAATGGATCAGCTCCAGCGCGGAGTCGTCGTAGGGGATGCCCGCGAAAGCCTTGAACTCGGCCACGCAGAACTCTTCGGCCTTGGCCGCCACTTCCTCGTCGCCGGGAAAATCTCCCTCCGGCAGGTTGCTGGCCGCGAACGCCTCCAGCTCGTGCGGCTGACCGCACGGCACAAACTCCACCTCGGTGAGTTGTTCGGCGTCCGGGTTGTTCAGGCAGTCGCCCACCTTGATGGCGTACGCGCCGGCGGAAGCGGCTTCGGTCACGGCACCGGATTCATCCCGTGGCGGTTCCTGCGCGTCGCCCAAGCCGCAGCCGCTCAGCGCTGCCAAAAGGACGACGACGGCGGCCGCCTTGAGTGGGCGGCGGCGGACAGGCGCGGACTGGCTAGGCACGGGGTCTCCTCGGCTTTGGGTGCAACGGCTCCTAGCCGAGGTTATACCGGCGGTGCGGGGGAGGCAGAATACACGCCGGTCTTGTCCGACTGGACGCCGTCATCATGGCGTGGAAAAGCAGCAGGTGTCCGGGCCTCACGGCCAAGACACCTGCTGCGAAAGCGGAAGGTATGGGATTTGAACCCATGAGACGGGGTTACCGCCTACTGGTTTTCAAGACCAGCTCCTTCGGCCGCTCGGACAACCTTCCTCACCTTGTAGTCTGACACGGAGGGGCGTACCCGGGCAAAGCGCGCCCCCTCAAGGTTTTTGCGTCCCCGACTAGGTGAGCGAGGCTGGCATGAAAGCGGTTTTTTACGAGGGAGCAGGCGGCCCCGAGGTCCTGAAGTTGCGGGAGACCGAAGCCCCGCGGCCGGCGGAGGGCGAGGTAGTGATCGATGTGGCTGCCGCCGGGGTCAACCGGGCCGATGTGCAGCAGCGCAACGGCGTTTACCCGCCGCCGCCGGGGGCGTCCGAGATCCCGGGCCTGGAAGTGTCCGGCCGGGTGTCCGCCGTGGGTGCCGGCGTCACCGCGCCACGGGTCGGCGACGAGGTGTGCGCCCTCCTGGCCGGCGGAGGCTACGCCGAACAGGTTGCGGTCCCCGCGGGACAAGTGCTGCCGGTGCCGCGAGGCGTGGACCTGGTGACGGCCGCGGCGCTGCCGGAAGTGGCGGCCACGGTCTTCTCCAACCTGTTCATGACCGCCGGCGTGCAGGCCGGCGAAACCGTGCTGATCCACGGCGGGTCCGGCGGCATCGGCACGATGGCGGTCCAGTTGGTCGATGCCTTCGGCGCGGTCCCGGCGGTGACGGCGGGCAGCCAGGAAAAGCTCGATGTCGCGCGTGAACTGGGTGCCGAGGTGCTGATCAACTACCGCGAGGAAGACTTCGTGGAGCGGATCAAAGAGGCTACCGGGGGACGCGGCGCGGACGTCATCCTGGACGTCGTGGGTGCCAAGTACCTGCAGCGGAACGTGGACGCCCTCGCCACCTCCGGCCGGCTGGTCGTGATCGGCCTGCAGGGCGGGGCCAAGGCGGAGCTGAACCTGGGCCAGTTGATGGCCAAACGCGGTGCGGTCATCGGCACCACCCTGCGGGCCCGCCCGGCGGAGGAAAAAGCCGCCATCATGCGTGCCGTTGCCGAGCATGTCTGGCCGCTGGTGGTCTCCGGGGACGTCGCGCCACAGGTGCACCGCACGTTTGCTTTGGCGGACGCTGCGGCGGCCCACGAGTACTTCGATTCGGGCGCCCACACGGGCAAGATCCTGCTCACTACCTGAAGAAACGGGCGGCTCCGTTCCCTGTAGACGGCGGCGCTGCTACGGTGCATCGTTAATAGCATCGGCGTTCCATGAAGGGGGAGCATTATGAGCGAGAAACCGACCGGAGCCCTGCCCGGGCAAGCCGGAAACGACCCGGATTCCGACCTGCTGGTCCAGGACCCGAACCTGCCGCCGGTAGCGCTGGATCCGGTCGCGGAAGCCGAGCAACACAAGTGGACGCCCACCAAGATCGTTATCTGGGTAGCCATCGCGCTGCTGGGTGGGGTGAGCTGGAGCGTGCTCGCCTTTTCTCGTGGTGAAACGATCAACGCGATCTGGTTCGTCTTCGCCGCCGTCTGCACGTACTTCATCGCCTACCGCTTCTATTCCAAGTACATCGAGAACAAGCTGACCCGTCCCAACGATCGGCGGGCAACGCCGGCGGAGTACAACGCGGACGGCAAGGATTACGTAGCGACGGACCGCCGCGTGCTCTACGGCCACCACTTCGCCGCCATCGCCGGCGCCGGTCCGCTGGTCGGGCCCATCCTGGCCGCGCAGATGGGCTACCTGCCCGGCACGCTGTGGATCATCGTCGGCGTCGTCCTGGCCGGCGCCGTGCAGGACTACCTGGTGCTCTTCTTCTCGATGCGCCGCGGCGGCCGGTCGCTCGGCCAGATGGCGCGTGAGGAACTCGGCCTCGTCGGCGGCACGGCCGCGCTGATTGCCACCCTGACCATCATGATCATCATCGTGGCGATCCTGGCCCTGGTGGTCGTGAACGCCCTGGGCGAGTCGCCCTGGGGCGTCTTCTCGGTCGCCATGACCATCCCGATCGCCATCTTCATGGGCATCTACCTGCGCTTCCTGCGGCCGGGCAAGGTCAGCGAAGTATCCATCATCGGCTTCGTGCTGCTTATTGCAGCCATCGTCGGCGGCGGGGCGATCGCCGATACCGGCTGGGGCGCAGCCATCTTCACGCTGGATCGGACCACCATCGCCTGGGGCATCATCATCTACGGCTTCATCGCGGCCGTGCTGCCGGTCTGGCTGCTGCTCGCTCCGCGCGATTACCTCTCCACCTTCATGAAGATCGGCACCATCTTGATGCTGGCACTGGCCATCGTGCTGGTCCGGCCGGAGATCAACGTCCCGGCCTTCAGCGAGTTCGCCGGCCGTAGCGACGGTCCCGTCGTCCCCGGTTCGCTGTTCCCGTTCCTGTTCGTCACCATCGCGTGCGGCGCGCTCTCGGGGTTCCACGCGCTGATTGCGTCCGGCACCACGCCAAAGATGCTGCAGAAGGAGAAGCAGAGCCGCTTCATTGGCTACGGCGGAATGCTGATGGAGTCTTTCGTGGCCATCATGGCCCTGGTCGCGGCCATCTCGATCGACCGCGGGATCTATTTTGCAATGAACGCCTCCGCGGCGGCGACGGGCGGCACAGTGGAAGGCGCGGTGGCGTTCGTCAACAGCCTGGGCCTGGCCAACGTGAACCTGACGCCGGACATGCTGACCGAACTGGCCCGCAATGTCGGCGAGGAGTCCATCGTTTCGCGGACCGGCGGTGCTCCCACCCTTGCCGTCGGGCTGTCGCACATCATGCAGGGTCTGATCGGCGGCGTGGCGATGATGGGCTTCTGGTACCACTTCGCCATCATGTTCGAGGCTTTGTTCATCCTCACCGCTGTCGACGCCGGAACCCGGGTGGCCCGCTTCATGCTGCAGGACACCATCGGCAACGTCCTGCCGAAGTTCAAGAACATGTCCTGGCGCCCCGGCGTCTGGATCTGCACCGCCATCATGGTGGCCGGCTGGGGGTACATCCTCATCCTGGGCGTCACCGATCCATTGGGCGGCATCAATACGTTCTTCCCGCTCTTCGGCATTGCCAACCAGCTGCTGGCGGCCATCGCGCTCGCGGTCTGCCTGGCCATTGCGGCCAAGCGCGGGGCGTTCAAGTACCTGTGGATCGTCGCGCTGCCGCTGGCGTTCGCCTCGGTGATCACCATCTGGGCCTCCATCCTGAAGATCTTCAGCCCGGACGTGAAGGTGGGCTACTGGGCCAACAACCTCGCCAACCGCGAGGCCCTGGCGGCGGGCCAGACCAGCCTGGGGAACGCCAAAACGGTGGAGGAGATGGAGGCGGTGGTCCGCAACACCGCGGTGCAGGGCACTCTGTCCATCGTCTTCGTGGTCCTGACCATCATCGTGATCGCCACCGCGCTGTGGGCAACCTACCGGTCCTGGCGGCTCGGCGGGGAGCCCTCGCACGAGGACCCGGCAGTGGTGTCTGCCACCTATGGACCGGCGGGGCTCATTGCCAGCCGGCCCGAGCGGGAGCTGGAGAAACAATGGAACGCATTGCCGGCCGCGACCGGGCGGGCAAGGACGGGGCATAGTGATGTCGAGCATTAACTGGCCACAGGCGCGGCGCGGCTGGCGGAGCTTCGCGTGGTACTTCAAAGGAGTGATGGGCGAGCACGCCTACCAGGACTATCTGGAGCACCACAGGCGGGCGCACCCGGGCACTGAACCGATGAGCGAACGCGAGTTCTGGCGGGACAAGACGGACCGGCAGGAGAACAACCCGCAGGGCCGCTGCTGCTGACTCGAGAATAACGACGGCGGTGCCCGCACCGGAGCGTAGGTCAGGAACGTTCCGGTGCGGGCATCGTTGCGCCCGGACGGCTTTCGTCCAAGAGGCAGTGCGCCGGTACCCGGCAGCAAGCTGCGGCACCTGCCGGGGGAACACGAGGCAATCCGATCTGCGCAGGATGGCTGTCTCTGGCAAGATAAAAACATGAGCGAAGAGCAGACGCCGCAGCCCGCAGAACCGGTCATCGTCGGCGCACTGTCCGGCCAGCGCCAGGAAGGCGGTGAGCCGCAGCCCGAAGAAGCCGGTGCCGAGGCTCCGCGGTCCGGCCGCGGCGGGTCCAAACTCGCCGATCTGGTTGACGAACCGGCCAAGGTCATGCGGATCGGCACCATGGTTCGCCAGTTGCTGGAAGAGGTGCGCAGCGCCCCGCTCGATGACGCGGCCCGCACCCGCTTGGCTGAAATCCACGAGCGGTCCGTCAAGGAACTCGAGGACGGGCTGGCACCGGAGCTGATCGAGGAACTGCACCGCATCAACCTGCCCTTCACCGACGATTCCACGCCCTCGGACGCCGAGCTGCGCATTGCCCAGGCACAGCTGGTCGGCTGGCTGGAAGGCTTGTTCCACGGAATCCAGACCGCCATCGCGGCCCAGCAGGCGCTGAATCAGCAGATGGCGGCGCGGATGCAGATGAAGCAGCTGCCGCCCGGCACCATGATTGCGCCGGGCGTCGTGATTGGCGACGACGGCGAACCGCGCCGCGCCCCCGGAGCCGAGGGGGAGAACGCCGGCCAGGGCCGCGAACGCCACGTCGGCCCCGGGCAGTACCTCTAGGACCGTGGCGCTCTTCGGGGCTGCCCGGCAGGCCCGCCGGGACGATAAGGACCTCGGCAAAGGCATCTGGCGCCGCGCGCACGACCGTTTCCGCCGCGCCTTGGAGCGCTACCATCAGGTCCTCGAGGGCGTGCAGGACGACGGACTCTACGGCGAACTGCTGCCGATCGCCAACCAGGTGGCCGGGCTGCTGCCGCGGGTGCGCAACTGCTGTGTGGCCGCGCAATCCCTGCATCCGACCGACGGCTTGGACATCCCGGGCGGACCCTTGGCCGAGGTCCACCGGAGCCTCTCCAAGGCCGGCAACTCGCTGGCGGCCACCGCACAGGCCGCAGCCATGGCCAGGCTCGGCGGCGCCCAAGGCTATGAAGTCGGGGCCGAGAACGTGCGCCGCCACGCCGCCGTCGTCCTGTCCGACCTCGCCGAGGCCGAGCGGCTGCTGGCCGGCCTGGAGCAGGGCGGCGCAGGGCAGCGTTAGCCGGCGTCAGACCATCGCCACCATGGCCTCTAGAGTCCGGGCGTGCCATCATGTTGGCAATCAGGTGCCAGTGTAGACGGCCCGGTGCCGGGCGGAATGGACGCACGCTCATGACCTACATCAACCATTTCGACGATGTGGGAGGAGGGGACCTTGCCGCGGTCGGTGGCAAGGGCGTTGGCTTGGGCGGCCTCCTTCGCGCCGGAGTGCCGGTCCCTGCTGGGTTTGTGTTGAACACCGAGGCCTACGCGGCCTTCGTGGATGCCAATCACCTCGCAACGGGCATCCAGGAGTTGGCCGGCCTTGGACCGCAGGCGGCGATGCAGGACTACGAGCAGGCCTCGGAGCGGATCCGTGCCCTGTTCACCGGCGGCACCATGCCGGACGAGGTCGCCGCCGAACTCGGCGCCGCCTACCAAGGGCTCGGTCACGGGGATGCGGCGGTGGCGGTGCGCTCCTCCGCCACCGCGGAGGACCTCGCCTCGGCCAGCTTCGCCGGCCAACAGAATAGCTACCTCAATGTGCATGGGGCGGAGGCCCTGGCCGCGGCCGTGACCGGCTGCTGGGCTTCGCTGTGGACGGCACGCGCCATGGCCTACCGCGCGCGTGAAGGCGTCGGGCCCGCGTCGGTGCGCCTGGCGGTGGTGGTCCAGCGGATGATCGGGGCCGACGCGGCCGGGGTCATGTTTACCGCTAACCCGGCCAACGGGCGCCGCGACCAGATAGTGATCAGTGCCGCCTGGGGCCTGGGCGAATCCGTGGTTAGCGGAACGGTCACCCCCGACAACATCGTCGTTGACGCGGGGACGGACCGCGTGCTCTCGCGGCGGACCGCGGACAAGGACGTCATGACCGTCTACGCGGGGCATGGCACTCGGGAGCAGCCCGTGCCGCAGGAGCGCCGCCGCCAGCAGGTACTGGATGATCCGGTGGCGGCGGAACTCGCACGCTACGGAGCACAGATCGCGAAACACTTCGGCGTGCCGCAGGACATCGAGTGGGCCCGAACCGGCGACGGGTTCTTCTTCCTGCAGTCGCGGCCCATAACGGCGCTGCCTGAACCGGCGGCCGACCCCCCGGACAGCTGGCCCGTGCCCTACCGGAACGGGCTCTACTTCCGCGCGAGCATCGTGGAACAGTTGCCGGACCCGCTCTCGCCGCTGTTCGCCGACCTGATCGACGGCTCCGTGTCACGCTCGCTCCGAGTCCTGATGGACGAAGCCGTGGGCCGGAACGTCATTCACGAGGGCGATGTGGGGCTGCCCACCGTCAACGGCTACGCCTACTACTACTACCGCAATCGGGCGATGGTGCGGATGTTGGGCGGGACACCGGCGGCGATGGCGGCATTGCTTGGCGGCAAAGCACACATGGGTGTGGCCGGGTGGCGGGACTTCTCCCACCCCCGCTATGAGCGGATCGTTGCGGACTGGTCGGCGAAGCCGGAAGGGGAATTGTCGGGAGAGGAACTGCTGGAGGGCGTGCAGTCCTTAGTGGATGCCTGCGCCGTGTACTACACGGCGGTGCAGTCCATCATTCCCATCGCCGCGACCAGCGAAATCTCCTTCCGGGCGTATTACAACAAGGCCGTCCGCCGCACGGAAGATCCTCCCGCCGTGACGTTCCTGCTGGGCTATGACAGCGAACCCATCCGGGCGGAAAAGTCCCTCTACGACCTCGCTGCCTGGGCCCGCGGGGTGCCGGGCCTGGCTCCGGCGCTCCTCGCTACACCGTCTACGGCACTGGCCGACTCGCAGCGCACGGGGTCCCCTCCTACCGGGGTGGATCCTGCACTGTGGCGGCAGTGGCAGCCACGGCTCCAGGCCCACCTCGACCGGTTCGGCCACACGGTCTACAACCTCGACTTCATCCATCCGGTGCCGGCCGATGATCCTACGCCGCTCCTGGAAACGGTGAAGTTCTACTTGCACGGACAGGGCCAAGACCCGCACGAACGGCAGAGGATGTCGGCCGCCCGCAGGGAGGACCACACCAACCGCATCGCCACCCGGCTCGGAGGGTCCCGCCGGGCCGCCGCGTTCTTCCGGTTGCTACGGTGGGCGCAGAATGCCGCACCCATCCGCGAGGACGCCCTGGCCGACGTCGGCCTGGCCTGGCCGTTGATCCGCCGGATGTTGCTGGAGCTCGGACAACGGCTGGCCGACGCGGCAGTGATTGCAGAGCCCGCCGACGTGTTCTGGCTGCGTCATCGGGAACTGGCCAGCGCCGTCGACTTCGGCCTGGCCGCACCGCGGACCCGGGAAGCCCCGGGTAACTGTGGAACCCAGAACGTTCCGGAGCAGCCGGGTCCGCGGGCGGTGGCCATCACCGGGGCGGACCGTCCCGTCCGGGCGGCCGCCGTCGAGGAGCGCAAGATGCTGTGGCGGGGCCAGGTTAAGGCCGCCGCTCCGCAAATGCTGCCGGAGAGCAGGCTGATGGAACGAGCCTTCGGCTCAATGATGCCCGCGCGGTCCCGGCAGGCTGACGGCACCATCAAAGGGATCGGGGCCAGCCCCGGCCGGGTCAGCGCTCCCGCCCGGGTCTTGGACGGGCCGGAGGACTTTGGCCGGATGGCGCCGGGAGACGTCCTGGTCGCCCGCATCACCACCCCCGCCTGGACCCCGCTGTTCGCGATGGCCTCGGCCGTGGTCACCGACGTCGGCGGCCCCTTGAGCCACAGCTCCATCGTGGCCCGGGAATACGGCATCCCCGCCGTGCTCGGCACGGGAGTGGCCACGCAACGCATCACCAACGGCCAGCGGATCCACGTCGACGGCGACGCCGGCACCGTCACGACCGAGCAGGCGCCGGCTACCTAGCGTTGTAGTCCCAGCGGCTGCTGCAGGTGTTGGAAGGTCTCCACGATCAGCTCGACGCTCAACGCTTCGGGAACGTCCGGGTCGCCGGCTTCGAACTCGGCCAGCTCCACCCCGCGGATGCTCTCGGTGGGCAGCGCCGAGAAGATCGCGGCGACCTGACGGGGCAGCAGCCCGGAAGGGATCTTGTAAGCGGCCGGGATGTATCCGGGCTCCAGCACGTCCCAGTCCACATGGATCCAGACGGGGCGGCCGGCAACGAGCTCCAGCACGGCCTCGGGGGTGGCCTCTTCCGGCGACAGGATGGTGACCCCGGCGTGCTGAAGCAGGTCCATCTCGGCGGAGTCGATGTCCCGCGCGCCGACCAGGATCACCTTCCGCGGGTCTACGGTGCCGCCCTGGCCGCTGTCCCACAGTCCGCAGGCGCCCGCCAGCGCCATCCCGCCCAGATAGCCGGATTCGGTAGTGTCCGGGGTGTTGAAGTCTCCATGGGCATCGATCCACAGGAACACTGCATCGGGGTACCTTTCCGCTGCCACCGGCAGGGTGGCCAGGCTGGCCGCGCAGGTGTTGGTGACCAATAGCGGGACATCGCCGGCGTCCAGGGACGAGCCGACGGCGTCGGCGAGCCCGCGCAGAGTGTCCGCTGCCTGGTCGAGGGCCGGCCGCCAGTCATCCTGGATCGCCGGCGACGGCTGACCCACAACGGTCGCCTCGACCGACAGGTGTTCGGCCAAGGCATGTCCTGCCTTCCGCGCGCCGATGAGGGCGCCGTCGGTGCGGTCGGCGACCCTGCCCTGGTTGATGATCAGGCGGTAGTCCAAGGTTGTCCTTCTTTCCAAACACATGGCATCGGGGCCGGGCATGCAGCGGCGGCCTGTCCCATTCTTCCCGAAGCTGCGGCGGCCACCGAAACGCACAGACCGCTGGCCGGACATCACATGTCGGCGGCCGGGGCGTGCGTTCGTCGCATCTCGTGGGCGAGGGCAGGATTGTCCGGCTCCAGATGGGTGATCACGTTCTGCACGATGTTGGGATGCTTGTTTTGGCTGAGTTTCGCTCTCGCGTCGAACCGCTCCACGAGAATTCGCAGCCCGACGGTTCCCTTGGCTATGCGGCGGGTTCCCGCTTCGTCTTCGCTGAGGTGCCGGCTGCCCGGACGGTGCTGCTCGAAGTGCTCGGTGAGACGGGTAAGCATTTCGTAGTTCTCATCGTCGGTCAGGAGCTCAGGTGTTCCGTAAAGGTGCGCGGTCACGTGGTTCCAGGTGGGTACCAGGTCGCCCGGTGAGTACCAGCTGGGCGAAACGTAGTCATGCGGACCTTGGATGATGACGAGTATTTCGTGGCTGCCAAGCTCGTGCAGGGTGTCGTCCGGGCGGCCGAAGTGGCTGACGATGCTGATCTCGTCACGGTCTTCCTCAAGCAACACGGGGTAGTGGGAGGCAACCAGGCCGTTGCTTGTGGCGGAAACGAAGGTGGCCCAGGGGTTGTTCCGGATCAGCCGCTTGACTTCGTTCGGGTCGGTCATCAGGTAGGCGGGCGTGTGCCGCATCAGGGAGTTCCTTTCGTGGATGAACCGAGGCAGGCCAAGAGGCACATGGGCCTACCGGGCCAGCATGCCACCTTCCTCCGGTGGAGGGCCACGCCTGAGGGCATAGAAAAACCCCGGCACATCACTGATGTGCCGGGGTTTTCGCTGGAGCCCCCTGCCAGAATCGAACTGGCGACCTTTTCATTACGAGTGAAACGCTCTACCGACTGAGCTAAGGAGGCGGGACGCTGCACCGTTGCCGGGCTGAATCCACGAAGAACAACTATATGGGAGCCGTGCCGGGCCGGTCAAAACGGGCCGGCCCACCGTGGCCTAGGAGCAGACGGTGCCGTCGGCCGGCATGGTCCCGTCCGCGAAGTAGCTGTCCACGGCCTCGCGGATGCAGGTGTTCCCGCGCCCGTACGCCGTGTGCCCCTCGCCCTCGTAGGTCAGCAGCGTGCCTGACTCCAGTTCCTTGGCCATCGATTCGGACCACTCATAAGGCGTGGCGGGATCCCCGGTGGTGCCGACCACCAGGATGGGGGCGGCGCCCTCGGCGTGGATCGGGGCGCGTTCACCCGTTGGCTCGTACGGCCAGTCCCTGCAGTTCGCCCCGCTGAACGCCAGGTAGCGGCCGATGGTCGGGGAGGCCTGCTCCAGTTCCTTGGCGTCCTGGCGCATTCCTGCCAGATCGCTCACCATCGGGTAGTCCAGGCAGTTGATCGCCGTGAACGCGTCCGTGGTGTTGTTGGTGTAGTGACCGTCCTGGTCGCGGCCGGCGCCGGCGTCGGCCAGCAACAGCATGCTGCTGGGATCGCCCCGGAACGCGGTGGTCAGGGCCTGGGTCAGGACCGGCCAACTGGCGTCGTCGTACAGCGGGACCAGCAGTCCGGATACGAAGGTGCCCACGGGCACCAGGCGGCCGTCCGGCGCGGTGAGCGGGCTCTCTTCGACGGAGCGGATCAGATCCCGCAATTGGTCGACGGCGTTGTCCACACTGCCGCTCATCGGGCAACCGGCATTGTCCAGGCAGTACGCCGTGTAGGCGTGGATGGCATCCTCGAAAGCGGCCGCCTGGCCCAGCGTGACCTGCTCGCTGCTCAGCGCGGGATCCAGCGCGCCGTCGAGCACCATCCGTCCCGTCCGTTCCGGGAAGAGCCCGGCATAGGTGGCGCCCAAGAACGTGCCGTAGGAGAAGCCCAGGTAATTCAGCTTTTCATCGCCGACCACGGCGCGGAGGATGTCCATGTCCTTGGCGGCGCTGACCGTGTCCACATGGCCCAGCACCGGACCGGTCTTCTCGGCGCACTTGGCCGCAAGTTTGGCGGCGTCCTCGATGGCCCGTTCAATATCCGCATCCGAGTCGCGGTTGTAGTCCGTCTCCCGGGCTTCATCGCGTTCGGCATCGGTCTGGCAGGTCACCGGAGCGGACCGCTGAACCCCGCGCGGGTCGAAGCCCACCAGATCGTAGTCGCTGCGGAGCTGCTCGGAGAACATCGTCTGCAGGCCGTCGCGCAGCAGGTCGTAGCCGGAGGCTCCGGGACCCCCCGGATTCACCAGGATGGACCCTTGGGCCGAATCTCCTGCGTCGCTGCGGATCGCGGCGATCTGGATTTTCTTGCCGCCGGCCTCCGCGTAGTCCAGCGGCACGTCAATGTCGGCGCACTCCAAGCCGTTCTCGCAGGACTTCCAGTCAACGGCCTGTGTATAGAACGGCATCAGCTCTTCGGCCACACCGCTGGTCACCTGGGCCGGGTCCGCGGGCTCGCGCGCCTGTTCCGGCGTGATCACCGAACAGCCGGTGCCCAGCAGAAGGACGACGGCGGCCAGCACCGCCGCAGCGGAATGGCGCAGCTTTGAGGCGGGGTGCCTGTGACTGGTGCTGGGCATGCGGGCGGCTCCTGAGTAGTTGCTGCGGGCGAGATCCGGGTGGGACTCAGAGCAGGCTGACGGCCATGGCTTCCATGGCCAGGACGGGGGCAACGTTGGTGCCCAGGCGTTGCCGGGCCTGGGCGATGGCGTCCATTCTGCCCAACGTCTGTTCGGGGGTGGATCGTTCCGCGTAGGCGGTGAGGTCCTGGCGCAGGTATTCGTTGATCAGTTCGGTGCCCGTGCCCAGTTGCAGGGTCAGCACGTCGCGGAAGAACGTGCTCAGGTCGATCAACACCCGGTCCAGCGAGTCGCTGAGGCTGCGCTTGGCGCGGCGTTTCTGGTCCTCTTCCAGCCGCTTGAGCTGGCTGCGGATGGCCGGCGGCATGGCGCCTTTTTCCGGCGCACCCAGCGCGATCAGCAACGCTTCGCGCTCTGATTCGTTGCGCTGTTCGGAGGCGGCCGCGGCGTCGGCATTGGAAATGTCCACCAGCTCGCCGGCGGCCGTGACAGCATCGGCCACGCCGCGCAGCCGCAGCGGCAGCCGGACAATCGTGTCGCGTCGATGGCGTGCGTCGGCGTCGGCGGCCAGCCGGCGGGCCACACCGATGTGGCTTTGGGAGACCCGGGCGGCGAAGCCGGCCAATTCGGGATCGGCGCCGTCCCGGCGGACCAGCAGGGCAGCGACGTCGTCGGCTGGCGGAATGCGCAGGCTGACCGGGCGGCAGCGCGAGCGGATGGTGACCAGGACGTCCGCTGGGCTGGGAGTGCACAGCATCCAGATGGTCCGCGGCGGCGGTTCCTCGATGGCCTTGAGCAGCACGTTGGTGGTGCGTTCGGTCATCCGGTCCGCGTCCTCGATGATGATCACGCGCCAGCGGCCCGAGGACGGCTTGTCCTGCGCCTTGCCGACTAGCTCGCGCATCTCTTGGATGGAGAAGGTCACGTTCTCGGTGGCCACCAGGGTGGCATCGGCGTTGGAGCCGGCCAGCACAGTGCGGCAGGCGTGGCAGGTTCCGCAGCCGCGCTCGGCCGGATCCCGCTTTTCGCACAGCAGCGCGGCGGCGAAGGCCTTGGCGGCGTTGCTGCGGCCGGAGCCGGGCGGGCCGGTAAACAGCCAGGCATGTGCGGGCCGTTCGGCGGCTGCGGCGCGGCTGAGCTGTTCGACCACCGCGCTCTGGCCGGGCAGATCGGACCAGACGCTCACGAGATCAGCTCCTGGACCCGGTCCATGATGGCTGCGGTGAGTTCTTCCCGTGCGGCGCTCGCGTCCAGGACCAGGTATTTCTCCGGGGCAGCGGCGGCCAACTCCAGGAACGCCGCGCGGATCCGCGAGTGGAAGTCGTCCGGCTCGGATTCCAGCCGGTCCTCGGCGGCGTCGCCGGCGGTGCGGCGGTCGCGGCCCTGCTGCGGGGCGACGTCCAACAGCACCGTCAAATCCGGCAGCAGCCGTTCCGTGGCCCACAGGTTAATCTCCCGGACTTCCGTCAGGCCGAGTCCGCGGCCGGCACCTTGGTACGCCACCGAGGAGTCGATGAACCGGTCGCACAACACCACGTCGCCGCGTGCGAGCGCCGGCCGGATGACCTGTTCGACGTGGGCGGCGCGGGAGGCGGAAAAGATCAACGCCTCGGTGCGGGCATCGATTTCGCCGTGGCCATGTTCGAGCACCAATGCGCGCAGCTTTTCGCCCACGGGCGTGCCGCCCGGCTCCCGGGTCCGGAGCACCGTGCGGCCCATTGCCCGCAGGCGGTGTTCGACGGCGGTGGCCTGGGTTGATTTTCCGGCCCCGTCCCCGCCTTCGAATGCGATGAAGAGGCCGCTGGCGTTGGCGGGCTGGCGGTCGGAACTCACCTGATTAGCCTAGCCGGAATCGTTGGTGCACGCGGGACGGTCACAGTTAACGTGTGGATGGCGGCCGTACTAATCTGCTGTCATGACCGACGCCTCTTCCCGCGACCTCCAGCATGCCGAACATCTTGCGCCGGACACCGTGGTGGTGTCTGCCGGACGGCCGCCCCGCGACCATGACGCCCCGGTCAATCCGCCGGTGGTGCTCTCCTCCACGTTCTTCGGCCGTGGCGAAGTGGTGCAGGGGGACCGCGCGTATGGGCGGTACTCCAACCCCACCTGGGACCCGTTCGAAGAGACCTTGGCCGAGCTGGAAGGCGCCGCGCTGCCGGGCCTGGTTTTCGCGTCCGGCCTCGCCGCCGTCTCAGCCGCGCTGTCGCTGATTCCGTCCGGCGGCGTCTTGGTGATGCCGAGGCACAGTTACCAGGGCAGCCTGGCCATGGCCGAGCAACTGGCCGAGCGGGGCGAACTGCAGCTGCGCACGGTAGACATCGCGGACACCGCTGCCGTGACGGCGCAGCTGGGCGGCGCCGACATGCTGTGGCTGGAAAGCCCAACCAACCCGATGCTCGAGATCGCCGAGGTAGAGGCGCTGGCCAGCGCCGCGCACCAGGCCGGCGCACTCGTGGTCGCGGACAATACCTTTTCCACCCCGTTGGGGCAGCGTCCGCTGGCTGCAGGGGTCGACGTCGTGGTGCATTCGGTGACCAAATATCTGGCCGGCCATTCGGACGTGGTGCTGGGCGCCGTCGTGACCTCCAACGAAGAGCTGCGGTCCAAGCTGCTGGTGCACCGGTCGCTGCACGGGGCCATCGCCGGACCGTTCGAAACCTGGCTGGCGCTGCGCGGCGTGCGGACCATGGCGCTGCGGATCGAGCGCTCGCAGGCCACCGCCGGCGAACTGGCCCGCAGATTGCAGCAGCACCCGGCGGTCGAGGCCGTGCGGTATCCGGGTCTGCCCGAAGATCCGGGGCATGCCCGCGCCGCCGCCCAGATGGACGGCTTCGGCTCCATCATCGCCATCCAGGTCAAGGGCGGTGCCGCCGCCGCGGACAAGGTCATCGACGCGCTGCAACTGTGGCTGCCGGCTACCTCGCTGGGCGGGGTCGAATCGCTGATCGAGCGGCGCCGACGCCATGTCAACGAGCCGGACAGCGTGCCCGAGAACCTGCTGCGGCTGTCGGTGGGAATCGAGAACCCGGCGGACCTGTGGGCGGATCTGGAACAGGCCCTCGCCGCGGCCGACGTGTGAGGCTGCCGAAACATACCCCCACCAGTTAGGCTTAAGGCGTGCAACTTGCCTACGACATCCAGTACTGGCTCTACATGGCCTTGGGGCTGATCGCCCTGGTTATTGAACTGTGGGCGCTGGCGGATTGCGTGGGCCGCAAGGCCGACTACTTCCAGGCCGCGTTCAAGAAGACCAAGGGCTTCTGGGTTGGCGTGCTGGTCGCCGCCACCGCAGTGGGCGCGTTGGCCGCTCTGGGGGCAGGCGGCCTGGGTACGTGGATGATCTTCCAGTTGGCCGCCGTGGCCGCGGCGGGCGTCTACCTGGCGGACGTCAAGCCGGCCTTGATCGAGGTCAAGGGCGGCGGATCGGCCTACCCCTGGTGAGTGCCGCGACCGCCTGATGGGCAACGCGGCAGCCTGACAGCCGAGCAGGCTTCCCGCGCACGACAAGGGGCGCGACGGCCTCACGCCGAGAGAACGACAAGCTCACGCCGAGGGGGCGACGGCCTTCCACGCGACCGTGACCTCGCCCAGACGCCAACGCGAGGGGCCATCCAAAACCGGCCATCCGGCGTCGTGCAATGACTTGCACATGGCCAGCCAGCGCTGCCGGTGGCCGAACGCGGCCAGCGGCGCCGCGTCCGCCCACGCCCGGTCCAGCGCCTGAAGGTAGCGGTGTATGGGTTCGCCCGGGATGTTGTGGTGGATGAGCGCCTTGGGCAGCCGCTCGGCCACCTCCGACGGCCGGGCGAACGCGCCGAAACGCAGCGAGATGCTCAGCGAGAGCGGGCCTTCCGGGGCCACCGCGATCCACGTGGCCCGGCGCCCGATCTCGTCGCAGGTGCCGTCGATGAACAGCCCGCTCGGTGCCAGCCGGCCGCGTACCGTGTCCCAGGCTGCGCCGAATTCGGATTCCGGGTACTGCCGCAACACGTTGAACGCGCGGACCACCGCGGGCCGGCGGCCGGATACCGGGATTTCGAACCCGCCCTGGCGGAAGCTCAGGCCCGGACGTTCCAGGGGCTTGGCGACGGCGACGCGGGCCGGCTCGATCTCGATGCCGATCACCTCTACGTCGGCGCGCACCCGGCAGAGGCGCTGGTGAAGTTCGACGGCGGTGGTTGGCGCGGCTCCATAGCCCAGGTCGATGACCAGCGGATCCACGGCCCGGCGCAGGCGGCTGGCCTCGGGGCCCGCCAGCCAGCGGTCCATCCGCCGCAGCCGGTTGGGATTGGTGGTGCCCCGGGTGACGGTTCCGATGGGTCGGCGGACCGGCCGGGTGGCGGTCGCGGACGTCTGGGGCACGAGAAAAAAGAATAAGGGCACGGCGGCCCGCCAGATCGCCATGCGGGGCCGATTGTGCCGAAGCTCACGCGGGAATTTCCTCCACGCACCGGCACGTCCGTCAGCGTAACGTCCGGCCGGAGCCGCCGGCGCCGGGGCGGTACTCCGCTAGGATTGCAGCCATGACTTCCACTTCGAAACACACGCTGGTCCTGTTGCGCCACGGGCAGAGCGACTGGAACGAAAAGAACCTCTTCACCGGCTGGGTCGACGTCCCGCTGACCGACCTGGGGCGCAAGGAAGCGCACCGCGGCGGCGAGCTGCTGGTCGAGAACGACCTGCTGCCGGACGTCCTGTACACCTCCCGGCTGAAGCG
The DNA here is from genome assembly GCF_059091905.1 of Arthrobacter sp. Dra40. Lineage (NCBI taxonomy): Bacteria > Bacillati > Actinomycetota > Actinomycetes > Micrococcales > Micrococcaceae > Arthrobacter > Arthrobacter sp. Dra40. The sequence continues at coordinate 608 of NZ_JBNHHB010000039.1, read as the reverse complement.
TGCCATTGTCACCGCCAACATTGCGCTGGAGTCCGCCGACCGCAGCTGGATTGACGTCAAGCGCAGCTGGCGATTGAACGAACGCCACTACGGTGCCCTGCAGGGCAAGGACAAGGCGCAGATCCGCAACGAATTCGGCGAGGATCAGTTCATGATGTGGCGCCGCTCCTATGACACCCCGCCGCCCGCCTTGGACGACGCCAGCGAGTGGTCGCAGGTCAACGACCCGCGCTACGCGGACCTGGGGAACAAGGTGCCGCGGACCGAGTGCCTCAAGGATGTGCTGGATCGATTCCTGCCGTACTGGGAGTCGGACATCTCGGTGGACCTCGCGGCGGGCAAGACCGTGCTGGTGGCCGCCCACGGCAACTCGTTGCGCGCGCTGGTCAAGCATCTGGACGGCATCAGCGACGACGACATCGCCGGGCTGAACATCCCCACCGGCATCCCGCTGGTGTACGAACTGGACGAGAACCTGAAGCCGGTCAATCCAGGCGGCACCTACCTGGACGCCGACGCCGCCGCGGAAGCCATCCAGGCCGTGGCCAATCAGGGCAAAAAGTAACAGCTGACTTAAAAACCGGAAGGCCGGCTCCCCGCGGGGAGCC
>NZ_JBNHHB010000038.1:0-46733 GCF_059091905.1 Arthrobacter sp. Dra40 | reverse complement strand
GGCCCCGCTCAAGCGGTTCCTGCCGGTCTCCAACCAGTAAGGCAACGCAGACTAGTTTACATGCTTTTCATCTGGCTTTTGCCACTTTAGACCATTCCCGAGGTGAAAGTGGCGCACCTAACAATCTAGCCGGCCGGGGTGGCGCTGATGCCGGCCGCGATCTTCTTGGCGGTGGCGGAATCCGGGCCGGGGGAGGGGACGAAAACAGCTTCGCGGTAGTACCGGAGTTCGTTGATGGAGTCTTTGATGTCTCCCAGCGCGCGGTGTCCGCCGCTCTTGGCCGGGGACTGGAAGTAGGCGCGGGTGAACCAGCGGCGGGACAGTTCCTTGATGGTGGAGACGTCGATGATTCGGTAGTGCAAATGGTCTACGACGCGGGGCATGTCCCGGGCCAGGAACGTCCGGTCCGTGCCGACGGAGTTGCCCGCCAGCTGTGCCTTGCGCGGCTCCGGAACCCACTGCGTGATGTATTCCATCACTTTGTCCTCGGCTTCTGCCATGGTCATGCCGTGCGGGAGCTCGTCCAGCAGTTTGGACGTGGTGTGCATGGTGCGAACGAAGTCGTTCATCTGGGCCAGGGACTCTGCGCTGGGCTTGATGACAACATCGACTCCTTCGCCCAAAACGTTGAGTTCCGAGTCGGTGACCAGGACGGCAACCTCGATCAGCGCATCCGCCTCGAGGTCCAGCCCGGTCATTTCGCAGTCGATCCAGACAATATGTTCGTTAGAGATTGGCACCCGTCAAATGTATCGCGTCCTGGTCTTGCATCGCGGGACGAGTTCGCACGGACTGGCGAGGTGCCCGGTGCTAACATGCAGAAAGCACCATCAGCAGCTGTCTGCTGATGCGTCCGCCTGACCGTTCTGAGGCGTGCGGACCACCGCCGAGACGATGACCGCACCGGACCAGGTGTACCGACCCCGGAGTGATTGGACCGCCGAGACGATGACCGCGCAAAGACCTACGGCCGAGCCCTCCGTCCCTCGGGGTGGAAGCGACGTTAAGGAGCGGTCCAGCCTGAGCATCGTCGAGGGCGCCGTCGGATCCTTCATGATGTTCCTCGGTTCTCTGGGGGTCGGCTGGCTGGCCTCGGTGTCCGAGCTACGCCGCTGGCCGCTGCTGATCTTCCTGCGTGTGGAACTCGTCGGGGTTATCCTCTCGGTGATCCTGCTGGCATTGGGCGGCATGATCCTGGTTCGCGCGTGGTTGCGGCTGGGCCAGCAGTTCACCGTTTGGGGCGCCGAGGCGCGCCGGGCCACGCTGACCGCAATCGTCGCTTGGGGTTCGCCCTTGGCGCTGAGCATCCCATTGTTCAGCCGCGATGTGTACGCATATATCGCGCAGGGCAAAGTCATGGTTAACAACCTCAATCCCTACGTGGATGGGTATGACCAATTACAGAATTACCTGCAGACCGGCGCCGATGATCTCTGGGCACGCAGCCCAACTCCCTACGGCCCGATATTCCTGTGGTTGGAAGAGTTCATCGTCTGGCTCAGCGGCGGGCACCCGGAATACTCCATCGTCATGTTCCGGATTCTCGCCATCGCCGGCGCCGCGATGTGCGTCTACTACGGCCCCAAACTCGCGGAACTGCACGGGATCAATCCGAACCGCGCGCTCTGGCTGGCTTGTGCCAACCCGCTGTTCCTGACCACCTTCATTGCCAGCATCCACAACGATGCCCTGATGCTTGGACTTGCCCTGGCCGGCCTCTATTACGCGGCCACCCGGAGGGTGTTGCTGGGCATCCTGCTGGTGACGCTCTCCATTGCGATCAAGCCGATCACGCTGATCTTCCTGCCGTTTGTCGGGCTGCTGTGGGCGGGCAAGGGCGCCAGTTGGCCGCGCAAATTTGGCTATTGGGCCTTGACCGCTGGCCTTTCCTTCGGACTGCTTGCGGTGTTGGGCGTGATTAACGGCCTCGGCTTCGGCTGGGTTGGAGCGCTCAGCCAGCAAGGTGCCGGCCTGATGATCTGGTACGCACCGGTGGGACTGCTGGGGATCTTGCTGGGGCTGATCTCCGGCGGACTGGGATTCGACGGCGCTGTGGTGCAATCCGCCGTCTACACGGCCGGAAAAGTCGTAGCCGTGCTCATAGTGCTCTACACCATGTTCCGCGGCAGCTACGATCGAATCGTCCGGCGGTTGGCGCTGGCACTGGCCGCAGTGGTGTTGCTGGGCCCGATGATCCAACCCTGGTACATCGTCTGGCTGCTGCCGCTCTTCGCCGCCACCGGTATTCGGAATGACTGGCAGGTTCGAACGGTCTACGCGGTGACCTCGTTCCTCATGATCTACGCGATCACGGACCAGCTGGATATCTTTCCGTACATCGAGTTCGACCTTGACACTGCCCGGCTACTTGCCTGCATCGTGGCGGTTGCCTTCGCGCTGTACCTGGTGTTCTTGGACCCGAAAACCCGCAAACTCTTCCGCAAGAAATACGCCGATGCAGACGACCAGCGCCTTTTCTGAGGCGCTGACCTGTCCGGCACTTACCTAGGAGACCGTAGGCCTCATGACCAACGACGCCGAACACATCATCGCCGCAGACTTTGACGTCACTGACTGGGTTCCCGAACCGTACGAAGTCGAAGGGACCAACTCCGATCTAAGCCGCGTACTCGTGACCAAAGTTTTTGACGGCTTAATCACAGGCACCAGCCGGGCTGAGTTGCTCATGGCCGGCAACGCAACCGGTGCCGGATACGTCGCGTCCGAAGTCTTTACCGGATCTGTGGATGGACGTGAAGGCACCATGGTGATCCAACACTGGGGCCTCGCAGAGGGCGATGCTGCGGCCAGTGACGGCCACATCATCCCTGGTTCTGGTACGGGTGCCCTCGAAGGAATTGTGGGGAAAGCCATCTACGTCCAAGATGCAGCAGGGCAGCATAGCTTGGAACTGCGCGTGTTCTTTCGGAACGATGAGGCTTGACCAGGGCTAGAGACTGCAAGACCGATCTGACGGATCTACTACACTCAGTAGAGGCGCGGCGGGGGCAAGCCCTGCCGCGATTAGTGTTTTATTTTGACTGACCTGTAAGGGACATGTGGCATGAGCCTTGCCGAGGAAGCGGCGCAGAACAATCTTCAGCGGGTCGGGCAAAGACCACCCTTGCGCGAGTATCTGGCTGAAGTCTGGCGTCGCCGTGAACTGACAACGTCCATGGCGAAGTACCGGATTCAGGCTGGCAACGAGGAAAACCGGTTGGGCATGGCCTGGGTCGCGCTGAAGCCCACCATGAACGCGTTGATCTATGGACTCGTTTTCGGTGTGCTGCAGGGAGACCGGCGGCCCGATGACGTCGTTGCCTACATTGTCATTGGTGTTTTCCTCTTCGAATTCTTCGCCAGTTCATTTTCACACGGTGCCGACTCGATTATGCGGAACAAGGCACTGGTCCAGACCTTGGCCTTCCCCCGGATCACTCTTCCTCTCGCTGCTGTCATTCAGCAGCTCATGAACTTGGTGCCGATCCTAGCTGTCATGGCATTGATCGTCCTGCTGACCGGGAACCCACTTTCGTGGAGTTGGCTGGCGATCATCCCGCTTGTAGTCCTGATGACCATGTTCAACACGGGTGTAGCGCTGATCGCGGCGAGGCTGACCGTACACCTCACGGATATCAAGGAAATCATTCCTATCGTCACCCGCGTGCTCTTCTACACGTCTGGAGTGTTCTTCCAGGTGGACCGGATTTTGGGCAAGTTCCCTGCGCTGGTCGCTGTCTTCGACTTCCACCCGTTGTACGAGTTCCTCTCGCTGGCGCGTGCCGCCATGCTCCCAGGCCACACGGTTGACCCCATCTTTTGGCTCTATGCAAGCATGTGGAGCGTTGCTCTTCTGGTGATTGGGGTGGTCTTCTTTTGGAAGGCCGAGGAGCGCTACGGCAGGATCTACTGAGGAAGGGCGGAACCATGACTGAAACGCCAGAGCGCAGCAAACCCGTCGTCATTGCGGACTCCGTTCACGTGGAGTACAAGGCGCATGCTTCGGGAAAAGGCCTCAAAGAGGGTACGCGCAAGATTTTGACGCCGCACAAGGCCCTTCGCACGGTTCATGCCCTTAAGGGCGTGACGTTCAAGGCGTATGAGAACGAGTCAATCGGCATCATCGGTTCGAATGGATCTGGCAAGTCCACGTTGATGCGCGCCATCGTGGGGCTAACACCCACGACAAGCGGGGCGATCTACGCCTCTTCCCGGCCCAGCATGTTGGGCGTCGGTGCTGCTCTGATGCCAAAGCTTTCGGGTGAAAAGAACATCATCTTGGGGGGCCTAGCGTTGGGATTCACCAAAGCTGAAATGGCGGAACTCAAGGACGAAATCATCGCCTTCGCGGAACTCGAGCAGTTCATCGACCTGCCCATGGGCACGTATTCCTCTGGCATGCAGGCACGCCTCAAGTTCGCCATCGCTGCTTCAAAACAGCACGACATTCTGATCGTCGACGAAGCCCTTGCAGTCGGGGACCAGCGCTTCCGGCAGCGCAGTGAAGCCCGCATCAGGGAGATGCGTGAGAATGCGGGAACCGTGTTCCTCGTCTCGCACTCTATGAAGTCAATCAAGGACACCTGCAATCGCGCGCTCTGGATCGAAAAGGGCGAACTTCGCATGGACGGTGATCCAACGCAAGTGATCAGGGCTTACCAGAAGTTGCGGAATCAATGAGTCGGACTCTGACGCCGATATCGGGAACTCCGGGCGTCTCGTACATCATGCCCATTCTGAACGAGGCGAGTCACGTTGCAGACGCGGTGGCCAGTGTCCTCGGGCAGCGCTACGACGGACCCAAAGAGGTCGTCCTCGCCCTGGGGCCGTCGACGGATGGAACGAACGAAATAGTTGAGGACCTGCAACGGCGGGAACAGAGGATCAAGGCCGTCGATTCGCCGACTGGCAGGACGCCCAGCGGGTTGAACCTGGCTATTGAAGCTTCCCAGTACCCGATCGTCGTCCGCGTGGATGCCCACACAGAGCTGGAGCCTGACTACACGGCCAAAGGTGTCGAAGCTCTTCTCCGCACGGGAGCCGCCGATGTTGGCGGGTTGATGGATGCTAAGGGACGGTCGCCTTTTCAGCGAGCCGTGGCAGGTGCCTATCATTCTCCGCTTGGCCTCGGGGGAGCGGCTTACCATAGCGGGGCCCCGGAGGGCCCTGCCGAATCCGCCTACTTGGGGGTTTTCCGCCGTGAAGCACTCGAGGCCGTAGGCGGTTACGACGAGACGTTTTGGCGCGGGCAGGATTGGGATTTGTGCTTGCGGCTCCGGGAAGCTGGCTTCAAGGTATGGTTTGATCCGCAACTCAAGGTTACCTATTGGCCGCGCGCTGATTGGGACAAGCTGGTGAGGCAGTTCTATGCCGCGGGTATTTGGAGAGCGGAGCTGGCTCGCCGTCACAGATCGGGCAAGTCCATACGACATTTCATGCCACCGCTGTTGGTGGGAGGATTGGCAACAGGTGCGGCCGCAGCAATGGCTAGATTCACTGGAGCGACCCACATTTGGCCGGTCTGGCTGAAGCGTGCAGCGTCGGCGGCCTCCCTTTTCCCTGTGCTGTACGGCGCCGGCGTGGTTGGTGCTTCGGCGACGATGCGCGGGGACGTGGGCCCAGCCGAACGGATTCGCCTGCTTGCAGTGCTGCCCAGCATCCATATCAGTTGGGGGTTGGGGTATGTTCGGGGACGGCTCTTCGGCGCAGCCGGCACAGTAGACACCAGCCGGAGGAATTCTTGACTGACACCACCCGCCCGGCCCGTCCTACGCTCGAGCAGTTGCGCGCCGTCGCCCAGCCACCGGAGGTGCGCAGCCGCAAGAACGCCGAGCACTGGACGGCCGAACTGTACCTGCGGCACATCTCCATCTATCTGACGAGTGTGCTGGTACGCACGCCGATCAGCGCCAATGGCGTGACAGGCCTGATGATCCTCTCCGGCTGGGCTATCTCCGCCTGCCTGCTCATCCCAGGCATCTGGGGTCCGCTGTTGGCGGTGTTCTTTTCCCAGCTCCAGCTGTACTTCGACTGCAGCGACGGGGAAGTCGCGCGTTGGCGCGGAACCCAGAGCCCCAAGGGAATCTTCCTGGACAAGATCGGCCACTACACGACTGAGGGCCTGATCCCCATCGCCCTGGGGCTGCGGTGCCTCGGGGACTTCGGGCTGCTTGGGCGCGATCCGGGCCAGGGATACCTGTATCTCTTCCTCGGTGCGGTCTTGGCGTTCCTGATCGTGCTGAACAAAGCGCAGAACGAAATGGTCCATGCCTCGCGGGCTCTGGCCGGACTGGACAAGCTTCCCGATACCGCTGAAGCCAAAGCCGTCCCTGCCACTTCGTTGGTGGGAAGACTCCGGCGGATGGCCCGTTTCCTGCCTTTTCACCGGGTGCTGCACTCGGTGGAAATGAGCCTGCTCATCTTGGCCGCCTCAGTGGTTTCATTGATCGCCGGCGAGGCGGTGCTGGGGGAGCGCTGGCTGCTCTACGTCATGGTGCCGGCTGTGCTTCTCGTCAACATCGGTCACTTCGTGGCCATTATGGCTTCCCCTCGGTTGCGGAAGTGAGCGCCACGGTGCCGAACAATTGTGCGACGGCGGCCGGCGACTCCGCGGCGATGCCCACCGTCGGTGTCGTCATCCTCACGCAGGGCACGCGGCCAGAGGAGCTGCAGCGCGGCTTTGCCTCCCTGCAGGCACAGCGTGGGGTCAGCGTGGACGTAGTCGTCGTCGGCAACGGCTGGCAGCCCGAAGGGCTGCCCAGAGGTTTTAAGGGCCTGCACCTGGAGGAGAACCTGGGGATCCCGGCAGGACGCAACGCGGGCGTGCCGGAGGTCTCGGGTGAGTACCTCTTCTTCCTCGATGACGACGCCTGGCTGCCGGACGAGGACTTCCTGCTCTCCTGCGCGCGACTATTCCGGGACCGGCCAGATATCGGAATGATCCAGCCCCGGATCGAAGACCCGGAGGACCCCGACGCACCGCAGCGCTGGATCCCGCGGCTGCGCAAGGGCAGCGCCTATACGTCCAGCAACGTGTTTTCTGTCGTCGAGATGGCCATCGCTATGCGCCGCGACGTGTTCGATCGCACCGGTGGCTGGCCGTCCCCGTTCTGGTACGCCCACGAAGGAATCGAATTCGCCTGGCGCGTCTGGGACACCGGTTTTCGTACCTGGTACGCCGGCGACCTGCGCGCAGGGCACCCGGTGATCGATCCTCGCCGCCACGAAGAATTCTTCCGACTTAACGCCCGCAACCGGGTATGGCTTGCCCGTCGCAACCTGCGCTGGCCGTTCAGCTGGGCCTATGTAGGCTCCTGGACCCTGGTTCAGATCCTCCGCTCTCGGGGCGACCTCGGGCAACTCAAGCCTTGGTTCGCCGGCTGGCGTGCCGGCTGGCAGCAGGACCCGTGGGGACCAGGGGAGAGCAAGCGAAAGCTGAAGTGGTCTACCATCATCCGCATGGGCGCTTCAGGCCGCTGGCCAGCGCTCTAACCGGCGCCGGCAGCATGGGTAGCACACGCGTACCCTAAGATGACAGGCGGGCAAACTCAAGGTGAACGGAAGAGGCGGGGGAAACACTCGTGGGTAAAACGGTTCTCACCTATGGAACATTCGACTTGTTCCATATCGGCCATCTGAACATTCTCAAACGGCTGAGCGAGCTGGGGGACCGTCTGATTGTCGGGGTATCCACGGACGAGTTCAACGCTGTTAAGGGCAAGAAGCCTGTCGTTCCGTTCGAACAGCGGATAGAGATAGTGCGCGCCATCCGCTATGTGGACATGGCCATCCCGGAGGAAAACTGGGCGCAGAAGCGCGAAGACATCGAAAAGTACAACGTGGATGCGTTCGGCATTGGTGAGGACTGGAGAGGGAAATTCGACGACCTGGAAGACAAAGTCGAGGTCGTCTACCTGCCCCGGACCACTGGCATCTCGACCACGGAGATGAAGCGGGTACTGAGTGCCTTCGACGAGCGCCATGTGGAGGAGCTGAAGCGCACCCTTGACAGCATCAGCCAGATCGTCAAGGAGCTTAGCTGAACATGGCCCGTTCGCAGGGGGAAATGGGACTTCTCGGTGCCCTGAGGAGTCTGCCGGGCGATACCCGTGACCTGGGGCAGACCCTGGGGCTCAGCATGCTGGCGGTCGCCGGCTGCGTTGTGGTGTTGTCGGCCCCGACCACACTCGCGGCCGTGATAGGCACGGCGATTGCAGCTCTGCCGTACCTTGCCGTTGTGTGGCTCAAGAGGCGCCCCCTGCGGAACCCCTACGTTGGGGGACTGCTGGCCTCCTATGTTTCCTTGCGGGTCGTACTGGCGGTGGCGGCCGGTGCCTTTTATGTCCATATGGTTCCCGCGCATGCCGGGTGGAGCTGGGCTGCTCTCGGGCTGACTACCGTCATCGTTCTCCAGGAGCCAGCGCTCAAGAAAATCCTCGGCGCGAAAAAACAGCAGGCAGCACATCTGCCGGGCGCCCCGGAGCTGCCGCGACCTCCCTTTGCGGCAGGGACGCTTACGCGGAACACGCTGACCATCATCGCCGTGTCGGTGCTGCTGGCCGCGTTCCGGGTTCCGGGCTGGATTCCGTTGCTATTCGCCCTGATTCAGCTGCTGCCCTTCTTCCGCGTGGTCCGCCATGCCCTCCTGAGCCAGGCCATCAGCAAGCAGAACTACGACCGTCTGCCGGAACTGCTGAAGAAGCACAAGCCGGAGTTTGCGGTTTACTACGCCGCGCTAAAGGGCGCGGATTACCAGTTAGGCATGTGGCTTCCTTATCTGGAACGGCTGAACCGTCCCTTCGTCGTGATCACCAAAAATCCTGCGACTGTGCCGGTCATCGCGCGCCTGACCAACGCGCCGGTCGTCAGCGTACTGGAGGGCGCAACCGGTGCACTGGACCGTCTGGTTGTCCCTAGCCTGAAGGCGGCCTACTACGTCCAGGGCAGCCCGGGCAATGCCGCCTTCCAGCGGTACCGCAAGCTCACCCACATCTGGCTGAACCACGGCGACTCGGACAAGGAAGCCAACTTCCACCCGAGGCACGCCACGTACGACAAGCTCTTCGTCTGCGGTGAGCAGGGCGTCGCACGCTACGCTGCCCACGGCATCGATATTCCGCGGGAGAAGTTCGAGCTGGTGGGCCGGCCGCAGGTGGAGAAGATTGAATTCCGCGAAGGTGCAACTGTTCCGGTCTCTCCGACGGTGCTTTATGCACCAACGTGGCAGGGCGGCCGTCCTAGCACCAGCTATTCCTCGCTGCCTATCGGGCCGGACATCGTCGAAGCGCTGCTGGAACGCGGTGCCACGGTGGCCTTCCGGCCGCACCCGTTGAGCTATGGGATCCCGGCCGATAAGAAGCAGGTGCTGAAGATACACGATCTGCTGGGTAAGGACGCCGAGGCCTCGGGCCGTAAGCACGTCTTCGGTCCTGCCGCGGAGCGGGACCTCGATGTTGCCGGCTGCTTCAATCTTTCGGACGCGCTGGTCACGGACGTCTCCAGCATTGCCTCCGAGTATCTGGCCTCCGGCAAGCCCTTCGCGATGGCGGCCATCACCTCGGGCGGGGAGGCGTTCCTACGCGAGTTCCCGACGGCGCAGGTCGCCTACGTGATTGAGAAGGACCTGTCCACTCTGGTTCCGGCCCTGGACGGCCTGCTGGGCGCCGATCCTCTGGCGGCCAAGCGCGCAGAGCGCCGCAGGTACTGCCTCGGCGACGTCATCGGCCCGCAGGCGGCAGAGCCGTTCCTGGAGGCCTCGCAGGCAATCATCGACCGCAAGGAGGCGGGCAAGGCAGCCATTTTTGCCCGCTAAAGGTGTGCGGGCAAACGTCCAGGTTTTCCTTTTGACGCTCTCACCACTGGGTGTGCTCTATGGCCCCTCCCGTCTGGACAAGGAGAGTTGTGGCACAACGTATTCGGTTCGCCAGCAAGCGGGTGCGCGCTTTTCGTACGTCTGGGCGGGCCCGGGATTGATCCGCGGCGGAACGGCTCCAACTCGGGCAAGCGTGAACTGCCGGTAAACTGGTCCGGGCGGCCCGCCAACGGATTGATTAATGAGGAGTAAGTCTTTGACTGAACTACGGAACGTTGCAGTAGTACTTGCCGGAGGCGTCGGGTCGCGCGTCGGCCTGAATATTCCCAAGCAGCTGATTAAGATCGCCGGGCGGCCGATCATGGAGCACACGCTGGATGTCCTCAACAGCCACCCCGCCATCGACGAAGTCCTCGTCATGATGACTCCCGGCTATCTGGACAACGTTCGTGAGATCGTCAAGCGCAACGACTTCCAGAAGGTGTCGCAGATCCTTGAGGGCGCGGATAACCGCAACGACACGACGCAGCGTGCCTTGGCCGCCTTGGACGACGAGGAATGTAACGTCATTCTTCACGATGCGGTCAGGCCCCTGCTCTCGCCGCGTATCGTTACCGACGTGGTCAAGGCGCTGGATGCGCACGGTGCGGTGGATGTAGCCATTGCCTCTGCGGACACCATCATCGCCGTGGCCGGCAAGGAGGTCGACGGATACCCGGTCATCAGCTCCGTTCCGCCACGGGCCATGCTGCGCCGCGGCCAGACACCCCAGGCCTTCAGGCTCAGCGTCATCCGGGCGGCCTACGCCGAGGCCGCCAAGGATCCCGATTTCGCTGCCACCGATGACTGCACTGTGGTGCTCAAGTACAAGCCCGAGGTCCCGATCGCCGTCGTCCCGGGTGATGACCGCAATATGAAGGTCACCGAGCCGATCGATATTTACATCGCGGACAAGCTCTTCCAGCTCACCAGCAACGACGTGCCCGCGCCCTCCAGCGAGGAAGACTACCGCGCCGCACTGGAGGGGAAGACCGTTGTCGTCTTCGGCGGCTCCTACGGAATTGGTGCCGACGTCGCGGCGATGGCCGCCCGCTACGGCGCAACCGTGAAGAGTTTCTCCCGCTCCAGCACCAAAACCCACGTGAACCGCCGTGAGGACCTCGTTGCAGCACGTGACCAAGTACTGGCCGAAACTGGCCGCATTGATTACGTGGTCAACACTGCCGGCGTGCTGCCCCGTGGCCTCCTCAGCGAGACGTCGGACGAGACAATCTACGAATCGACGGAAATCAACTACATCGGCCCCGTTCTTGTGGCACAGACTTTCTACCCGGAACTCCGGAAGACCGGTGGTTCCCTGCTGCTGTTCACCTCCAGTTCCTACACGCGGGGGCGGGCCAGCTACAGCCTCTACAGCTCCGCCAAGGCCGCCACAGTGAACCTGACCCAGGCACTGGCCGACGAATGGTCCGAGGACGGCGTGCGGGTGAACTGCGTAAACCCGGAAAGAACCGGCACTCCCATGCGCACCAAGGCCTTCGGCAAAGAGGACCCCGCCGGCCTGCTCGAGTCCGAGACGGTTGCACGCAGTTCCATCGACGTCCTCATCTCCGGCAGAACTGGCCACGTTATCGATGTACGAAAAGTTGACCCTCTGTCTGCGGCCGTCCTGGTAGCGCAGTAGGGAATCAATGCAGTTCGGTGCCCATATCCACAGCATCCGGCCATCAACCTCCGGCCGGCTTCGCATCGCCTTCCCTGGTGTCGCCGTAGCGCGTCCGCTTTCCAGGCTACGTGCCCGGTTCGGCGGCGGCACCCTATCCGCCTTGAACTCTCAACTCGACCTCTAGGAGCGAATCTTGACTCGGATACTAATCAGGTCAGGTAAGGACCCGCTGTCGCCCGTCCCGGCGCCGATGAGTCTCGTTCAGAACATTCTCGGCACGAATTCGGGAAACCTACTCTTCAGCGACGCCGTTCATCGGGCGCTTTCCGTGGAGGGAACGGAGGTTGTTTCATCCGGGTATCTGACGGAACGAGGCGGCATCACGCGAGACTACGTGCGGCGGATGAACGACGAATTCGATGCGTTTGTCGTCCCGCTCGCGAACGCTTTCCGACAGAGCTTCCTGCCCTATCTGGACCGTATGACCGGTGTCATTGAACAACTCGACATGCCCGTGACAGTCGTTGGCATCGGCACCCAGATGGCGGCCGATGAGACAAAGTTCGCTTTCAGCGATGGCATGAAGGCATCGGTGAAGCGGTTTATGAACGCGGTCCTGGATCGGTCCGCCACTGTCGGCGTCCGGGGCGAGATGACTGCGGATTTCCTGCGGCGGCTTGGCTACGGCGATGAGCACGTCGAGATTATCGGCTGCCCATCGCTCTATATGTACGGTGCGGACCTCAAGGTCACCAAGAAAACTGAAACAATTACTCACAGTAGTTCGCTGGCGATCAACATTACCCCCAGTGTTCAACTCATGGGCAAAATCGCCACCGCCCACGCCCGCAAGTATGATGACCTCATTTTCGTGGCCCAGGAGAATGCGCGACTGAAGTTGCTGCTATGGGGCGAAAATCCACAGTCGCCGGTGCCGGATGACATGCCGATTCATTCGCAGCACCGCCTCTACCGGGAGGACAAGATCCGCCTCTTCCTGGATCCAACTACCTGGGTGCGATTTATGCGCGAGCGCGATTTTTCCTTCGGTACGAGGATTCATGGAAACATCGCGGGGCTCTTGGCCGGGACGCCATCGGTGGTCCTTGCCTTTGACTCCCGCACTTTGGAATTGGCAAAGTACCACAAGATTCCGTACCGGATGGTCCGGGACGTGGACGCGGGCCTAGATGCAGCCACTCTTTATGAAGAGGCAGACTTCACTGAATTCAACGCGGCCCATGCCGAAAACTTTGTACGCTACCGCGACTTTCTCAATCGCAACCATCTCGCCAACATTTACACCCCGCCATCTGTCCCCTCGAACTTCGCCTCTGATTTGGAAGCCGCTGATCTGCCTCCGGCTGTCAGGTCACTGATGGCCCCGGAGCCCCAGTTCCGAGAGCAGTTGATCGAGCGCCTTTCCTGGTTGCACCAAGGATCCTGGGGTGACGCGCAGCGGGTCGGACAGCGCTACCAAGTCCCCTTCCCGCTGATCGAGTCAGCTTCCAATCCACCGTCGATAGTCAAGACGCGGAACGAAGTAGTCAAACTCCAAAAGTTGGCCGACAGCACCAATGCCTCAAACAAGGCGCTGACCGCGCAGGTCGAATCTCTGCAACGCGAATTGGCCGCGCAGGACCAGCGTCTTAAGGCGCAGATCGGCAATCTGGAACGCACGCTGGTGAAACAGCAGGCAATGAGTCCCCGGGTTCCGGGTCTCCGGCCGGTGCTTCAGAGCTCCAAGGCCAAGTTGGCGACCAGGTACCCGGTGCTTCGCAAGATCCGTAGGAAAGTTCGTGACTTGATCAAATAACGCAATTTCCCGCCTGAACGGCGGCTGTCGCAGAAGTTGCGGCACCAAATGATCGTCCATTTTTTTGATTTGCCAATAAAGCACTGTAAGTTTGCGCGAAGTATGTAGATTTCGTCTAAAGAATGTACTTCTTTCGCAGCTGCGGAAAGGGATTCTCCTTGCCGGTATCGAGTATGTCCAAGGTTCAAGCATTGTCAGCGCAGGTGTCGTCACTAGGAACTGTCGTGAGGCGGGCCTATTCGCTGGCAAGTCGCAAAGCGAGTAGCGCTGGAAACTTGTTCCGAAGCTTTCCTCTGCGCCGCGGCCCCCTCCTTTCCGTCGTAGTTCCGGTGTACAACGTCGAACAATATCTAGAAGCTTGCCTTCGCAGCCTTCTGGGTCAAACGCTGCGGGATTTGGAAATTATCGTGGTGGACGATTGTTCTCCAGACGATTCCGTTCAGGTCGTAAGACGACTCATGCTTGAGGATTCGCGTATCCGGTTGGTCCGACTGCCAAGTAACGTCGGCCTGAGCGAGGCCCGGAACGCTGGCGTCCGCGTTGCCAGGGGGCAGTATCTCTGCTTTTTGGATTCGGATGACACCATTGCTTCGGAGGCTTATCGGACAGCTGTGGATACACTCCAAAAAACCGGCTCGGATTTTGCAATCTTCGGCTATAACCGTTTCAATTCGTCCCGAAAATGGAAATCTGCGCCGTGGATTCAGGCTCTGCATGCGCAGACCATGCTCAAGGTGGCAATTGACGATTTGCCGGAGATGATGGTGAACGCGGTCGCTTGGTCCAAAGTTTATCGGCGGACGTTTTGGGATCGAGCGGCACTGTCTTTCCCCGCGGGAGTGAAGTATGAGGATCAACCCGTATCCGCGCAGGCCTATTGCCGGGCCAAGTCCGTCGACGTCATCGGCCGGTGTTTTGTTAACTGGCGATCGAGGGAAGATCACTCCTCAATTTCCCAGCAGATTCACACGTCGGAGGATCTGACGGAGCGGTTGAACGCGGCCAGGCAAAGCCTGCGAATCTGTGTCCAGCATGGCAAGAGCGGACTCCGGCTTCAGCGGTTGGCCCAGCTTCTGGCTAACGACTTCCCTCACTCGGTTGCGGCTGTGCCCCGGGGGGATCAAGACTACTTTGAGACGCTACGGACCGGGCTTGCCGAATTTTTGGACGGCAGCGAGGACTGGATGTGGGCCCTGATGACGCCGCAATCACGGGTTGCCTACGAGCTCCTAACGCGCGGCGAGAGGGAAACGCTTATCGACTTCTACGACCGTGGAGGATCAAACACCAAGAATTTTCAGACCATAGTTGATGGCGGCGACGTGTTGGTAACGTTGCCGTTCTTTGACGACCCTGCGCTGTCTCTACCTCGGCACCGTTTTGCGCTCATCGAGCGACAGATGCGTATCGTCTCCGGGGTCCGCCGCGTATGGTGGTCTGCCGACGGTGATCTGAAGGTCCAAGGGTGGGCCTATATCGACAACATGGACACCGTTGAGAACGAAACCCATGTTGAAGCCGAACTGTTGAATTCTGCCACCGGCAGCCGCGTGCGCGTGTCCACGGTGATGCGCGTCGATCCCGAGGTCAGTGCCATGTCAAAACATAAGTGGTGCAATTACGAGCACGCAGCTTTTGAAATGACAATTCCGGTCACTCATCCGGAGTTGGTGGCTGCAGGGAACGGCGCACAGTGGGAGGTTGTTGTTACCGTCCGCGTCGGTCCGCGGGTGGCGTCCGGGCCTCTGCGGGGCATTACCAAGTGGGGTTCTGCAGGGTACCTGCGGGCTCGCTCAATTTCGCCTGTTACGCGAGTACTTCCCCGGCGGCGCTCCGACGGGTCGCTCGAACTGCACTATTACAAGCCCATTGCCTTGGCGCGGACAGCCAACGTTGAGGGGCGCCACGTCTCGCTCACGCTGGACGTGGACAGGCCCTATCATCTCAAGCGGCTCGAACTTCGGAACCGAGCCTACAATGTCCGCGTTTTAGCGAACCTGCTAGTGGATGAAGGCAATACGGTCTATGCGGATTTCGATCTGCCGGACCTTATTGGCATGCGCCTGCGCCGGACTGATGTGCCGGCACATCAGTGGATCGTGCGTGCTGTGCAGGCGAATGGTAAAAAATCCCCGGTCGTGTGGGCTCTGGCAGACGACGCTCCGGCGCAGGCTGGCGCCCTGGTCATTCCCAAAGAAACGGACGCTGGGAATCTGAGTATGGAGGAACGGCGGCCGGCAGTATTCGTGGACACCATCCGGCTCGATGGACGCTCCATTGAACTCGAGGTGCGTGTCAACGATATTCCGGAGGGCCGTCTGGCCCTCCGGGCGATTGGTGTAAATGCTACGGTGACGGCCGACATTGAACCCACCAGCAACGCTGCGCTTGTTCGGATGGGTCTTGAAGCCGCTCAATGGTCCGGGCCAGTGCTTCCCCTGCCCGTTGGTTTGTACCGGCTGCAAGCCTTCGTAGACGATGCTCGGTTAGACCTCGTTCCGTCTGCGGAGCTTGTAAGTCGGGCGCCCCTTGTTCAGAACGCCGATCTAATGAACCTCCGGCTGGACATCAGTCCGGCCCGGGAGCTCACTGTCGAAGTCCTGCGTCCGTTACGAGTCGATGAACGGGGCAGCCGTCAGCAAAGACAGCTGCAGGACTGGCACGCCGATATGCCTGTCGTGCCGGCCATGGGTACCGCGCTGTTCCGCAGCTATTACGGTGAGAATACTGGTTGCAACGCCGGCGCTGTCTTCGCCGAGCTGCGTAACAGTCGGCCGGACATCAAGGTTTACTGGGCTGTCACTGATCATTCTGTACCGGTACCTGAAGGCGGCACACCTGTAGTCCACGAGAGCCGGGAATGGTATGAGTTGCTTCGAAACGCTGAGTTCATTATGGACAATATGCATCAGCCCATTTACCACAAAAAGGCCCCACATCAGAAGGTCATAGAAACCTTCCACGGCTACCCGTTCAAGGAAATGGGCCACCCGCATTGGAAACAGCTGGGCTTCTCCCGGGAGAGAATTGCAAGCTTTGATCGTCGGGCTGCGGATTGGGACTACCTGGTCTCGCCGGCGACGTATGCGACCCCGTATCTGCGTCGGGATTTCAAGTACGATGGATGCGTTCTTGAAATCGGTTACCCCCGCAATGACGTGCTCCTGTCCTCGCAAGCTCCGGCCAGGCGGGCCGCGGTGCGCCAGGCACTGGGGATAACCGAAGGGCAGACGGTCGTGCTGTACGCGCCTACGTTCCGGGACTACTTATCGCAGGATGATCACAGCGCACCTTTTGTGAATTTTCTCGATACCCGCAACATGCTGAACCGGCTGGGCGATAAATACGTGCTATTGATGCGTGGACATGCCTTCAACGCCAGATCGAATAGCAGGATTAGCGAAAGCCATCCCAACCTTATAGATGTCACCAGTTATCCAGACGTTGCGGACCTCTACCTGGCCGCGGATGCAGCCATCGCGGACTACTCATCCCTCCGCTTTGACTTCGGTGTGACCGGTAAGCCGATGATTTTCTTCGTTCCAGACTTGAAACTGTATCGCGATCGGCGGAACTGGCTCTTCGACTACGAACCTACTGCCCCCGGGCCGTTGGTGCGAACCACCGATGAGGTTGTCGACAGTCTGATGGATCTTCCTCGGCTGAAGCTGGGTTATGCGGAAGCCTATTTGAAGTTCAAGACGGATTTCCTGAGTCTGGAAGACGGGCGTGCTTCGCAGCGGTTTGTCGAAGCAGTATTCGGAAAGCTTGACGAAGAGGCTGACAATAAACCATCCGCGACCGCGACGAGGTCAACGAAGTAGATCGTTCGCATTTCCTTCGGCACCCCGCCCATACCGGGCGGGAAGCGCTGGCCGGCACGACCGAGCGGGATCGGATCGGAGTCCGATCCGATCCCGCGGTCAAGTGCGGTATGACCGGGTTGAGCTTCTTCCGGCTGGCCAGTCATCCACACGTCCGCCTGGGCGTCGCTGTGGCGCCGGCAGTCCCCGCAGCGGCGCGTTGAGGGCAGCCGTCAATTGCGCAGCACTGTGCGGAGGTCATCGACAGGGGAGGAGGTGCGGCTAGCTTAAAGGGCCGCGGCTGCCAGCACGCATTGACGGGCACGGACAGACTCTAGGCCATCAATGTGGCAAGTCCGGATGCGGTAGGACGAAAGAAAAGCGCCTGGACCGCGGCCCTCCATTTAGGACGGCCCTCACCCTGCCGAGGTGATGGCTTCGGGATCCACCGTCGCCGCAGGCAGCGCCGCATTTTCCTCGCCCGGACTAGCGGCCAGGACCGCCCATACAGCGGTCTCGAAGGACGCGGCCTGGCCCTGGTAGCCTGATCCAACCCCGCCGTGCAGGTTCGTGCCCCGCCGTGCGCAGTCAAGCAGCATGTCGGCATCCTCAGGGGAGAGCAGCAGTTGTGCAGCGCGCAGCGAGGGGTAGCGTTCGGGCATGTGGTCGCGTGTCCACGAGATCACGCCAATGGGCTTGCCGGTGAATGTATAGTCCACCAGGACGCTGGAGACATCGGTGAGGAGTGCATCCGACTCATTGAACAGTTCCACCAAGTCCGCGGCCCGCGCCTGGCTGGACAGCATGTGTGGGCCTCCGTGGCGTAGCAGCAGCGCGTCCACGGCGGCTACCAGCCGACGCTCGTCCGAAGACTTGACGCTGAATGGATGCGGACGGAAGACAATCCTGGCCCCGGAGGCCAACAGACGCTGGATGTACTGCCCCGCGTGCTCAAGCGAACTGAGTGTGGACGCATTGTTGTAGCCAAGCCAGGTGGGTGCATAGAGAACCGTCAAGGGCTCGTCCTGACCGCGCTTGCGCGGTCCCCGATGCGCGCCGCGCAATTGTGGCCGGCCAACGACGGCGAACTTCTCTTCCGGGATGTGTACGTTGTGGGCGCGGTAGCGTTCAATGGCCGCCTGGCCGGCTACAAAGATCTTGTCGTACATGGCGTGGACTGGGTGGGCCGAGATCTCTTTGTCCGAATCCCCATGCCCGAGGTAGACGTGGGTCAGGTGCCGGTAGCTGACCATGTTGATGTTTGACGCGACGGAGTTGACGTAGAAGACCGCGCGGACAGTTGGGGCGATGACCTTGTCCAGCTCGGCGGTGTTCAAGCAGGCAATGAGCGGAACTCCGGCCAAGGCCGGCCGCCGGCGCAGGGCGTCGGCCGCGTCGTTGTGCCGCGTGACGACGGCGAACGGCACTCCCAGTTCCTTCAGCGGCCCAAGCCACTGCTCGATCTGGTACGCGCCTCCGTCCTTGCGGCCCGTGTAGATAAGGAATTGCGGGCCGTAACTTTCGAGCGACTGCTGGACGGCCGGCCAGCGGCGGCCGCGCTGGCGGGCCAGCCAGAAAGCATAGCCTCCCACGCCCGTCATGGCTGCTCCCATGGCGGCCAGCCACAAGATCCACCAGACCAAGTTCCAGCCGGCATTAAGAATGGCCGCGGTGCCGAGCAGGCTGGCGCCAGCCAGGACGCTCGGAACCCAGGCCTGCGGTGTGACCGGCAGCTTTATCCCTGGGAGGTTGTAGGCGGTGACATGGTGGACCGCAAGGACCCGATGAGTAATGGGAACCAGGACAACGCTAAGAGCCGTGCCGATTCCGCCTAGGAGCACCCAGCCCAGTCCCGTCGAACCGTCCAGCGCTAGCGAGGCCGCTAAAACGCCGGCTCCAATGCCGAGTACAACGGCGCCTGCGGTGCGGGACACTGCGGTACGCAGCGCGGCTTTCACGACGACCGCCTCGGTGCGTCGATCAGCTCACGCGCGGCTTCGAGGAAGCCATCCGCGTAGCTGCCGGTGGGGAAGTCGCCAAGGTAGTAGACGCGCGTGGCCTCGCGTTGGGCAGCGAGCGGATCATGGACCAGCAGGCTATCCAGCGCCTGATCCAGGTTGCCCAAGTCTTCTTCGATGACGTAGGCCGCCTGGGAAGCCGGGACCTCCTCTGCCAGCTCTTCGATGTTCCGCCCGACGGAGACGATCGAGAACGGTTTGCCGGACTGGAGGTAGTCGGACACCATAGCCGAGACGTCGGAGACCATGGCATCCGAGGCGTTGAAACAATCCACCACGCTCATCTCCTGCTCGGCTGCCTCCCCGTACACGTGCCTCCGCCCCGTGGCTGCGGCATCGGCCGCGAGCATTTCGCCGATCTCGGTGATCCACGCACCGGCCTCAGGGAAACGGTAGTTAAGGGGGTGCGCGCGGAAGACCACGGTACAGCCCCGGGCCAGCAGGCCCTCCACGATGTCCCGGCCGCGCGGCAACGAGTAAACGGCAGTGTCTGCAAAGGGGCCCCGCCAGGTCGGGGCATAAAGAACCGTGGGGTTCGGGCCGGGCGGGCCCTGGCGGCGCTGGATTTCCTCCACCTGGGGGCGTCCGACAATCCGGAACTTTTCCCGCGGAATCTTAACGCCGTGGCGGGCGTAGCGGTCCACACCGGCTTGGCCAGCACTGAAAATGTGGTCATAGATGGCGTGCACCGGGTTGTAGCAAGCGGGTTTCTCCGAGTCACCGTGATTGAGCCAGACATGGCGAACCTCGCGGCGCTCGATGAAGTGCGTGTTCTTGACCGCATTGTTGACGTAAAAAGCGACCTTGAGGCTAGGCGGAATGACCTCTTCGAGGCTGCGCAAAGTCGGCCGGTGAATGACCGGTGCGTCCGTCACGGCGGCGATGGCCTTCATCATCTTCAGGGTCCGCGTGATGATGATATAGGGTCGGCCGAGCCGGTCCAGATACGGCAGCCACATGCCTGCCTGATACCCGGCTCCGTCGTTGGAGGCAAAGTACAGGGCGAATTGCGGGGCGAGCTGTTTCACTTTCCGGCCCAGCTGTGCCTCATGACGAAGATTCCGGTAGCTGCGCTGCCACCCGCCCGTCAGGAGGACGGCGCTGGCGACCAGCACCAGCAGCGACATCGCTGCAGCTGCGGCGGGAGCCGCGCCGACGAACGCGCCCACGAAGCCGGCGGCCAGGAAGGTCAAGCTTGCCACGGCCGCGCTGCCCAGAGGCAGGACGGCGGAGCCCTCGGTGTTGATGCCCGGGATGTTGCGGGCATTCAGTCCGCGCGGCGTCCAGGCATTCGCGGCATAGCCTTCCAGCGCTGTGGCTGCCAGCCAGCAGCCCAAGGCCAGTGTCAGCCACAAGCCCGCGCCGGACCAGCCGGGCACACCAAGCTGAAGGATGAGCGCTAGGACGAGCACGACGCGCGAGCCCAAATTTTCGTCGAGCAAGTCCTTGAGCAATTGGCGTCGCCGGAGTGAACGCCGGTGGAAGAACAGCGTGACTCCGATCGTGGCCAGCCCCATCGAAGAGACCAATGCCGTCGGCGCGCCCACTAGCTGTCCGCACCACACTGCGGCAGCGCCTGCGGCGGGCAGGGCGAAGCGCAGCAGCGCCAGCCGTCCGCGCCGCCGGGCCTTGCCGCGGGCCTTAGCGTCTGCAGGGCTGCTGCCGCTATTCGCGACACCAGTACCACCAGCATGACGCGGACGTGCCGAAGCCACGGCGCGGGCAGCTTCGATGAATACCTCCGCGTAGCCCTCCACCGGAAAGTCGCCCAGGTAGTCCGAGCGCAGCGCGGACCTGACACCGGCCATCTCGTCTGCACCCAGAAGCGAGTCCAGGACCTGGTCCACGTTGGCCAGGCCGCCCTCAAGTATGTAGGAGGCCCGGGCGATCGGGTACTGGCGGACAAAGTCCTCGGGTGCGGCGTTGACCGCAACCATGGCGAATGGCTTGTCGGAGTACAGGTAATCCGAGACCACGCTCGAGACGTCCGACACCATGGCGTCGGAGACATTGATGCATTCGACGATACCGCGGACCGACTCCGCCTCGGCACCCCACAGATGCTTCCGGCCGGTGCTTTGCGCATCCTCTCGCAGGAGTTCCTGAATATTGCCGATGAGCGCGGCGTCCTCGGGGAAGTCGTAGCTGAACGGGTGCGGGCGGAAGATGACGGTGGCGCCGCGATCCAGCAGCGAGCGGACAATCTTTTCTCCCACGGGCAGCGAGTGGAAGAAGGTCTCCTCCACGTGTCCTCGCCACGTGGGGGCGTAGAGCACCACGGGGGCCCCGGCCCCCTTGGGCCGGGCGGGCTGGACGCTTTCCAGTTGCGGGCGGCCGACAATCTGGAATTTGTCCTGCGGGATCGAGACGCCATGCTCGGCGTAGCGACGGGTGGCAGCTTCGCCGGCGGCAAAGATTCTGTCATACATGGCGTGCGTTGGATTGTACGACGGTGGCTTGTCCGAATCCCCGTGGCCTAGGTACACGTGCGTGAGTTCATGGAACCGCACCATGGCACCGTTGCCAGAGGAAGCGTTGACGTAGAACACAGCATTGATGCTGGGCACCACCACGTCGTCGAGGTCCGCGACCCGGGGGCGCATGACCACGGGGGCATCGGTCATGGCAGCCAGGGCTTCGGCGGGCACCAACGAGCGAGTGACAATGATGAACTTCTTGCCGGTGCGCTGCAGGTAGGGAAGCCACATGGCCACCTGATAGGACGCATCGTCCGGCCGGGCGGTATAGATGATGAAGTCGGGGGCATACTGCCGTAGCGCCGCGCGGAGGTTGCTTTCGATGGCGCGGCTGGCGACTGCCCGCCGGTACGCATTCCATCCGGCGGCTCCGTAGAACCCGAGGACGACCGCCGCGGCGATGCTCCAGAGCCAGACCGGCCATCCCAGCGCGGCCGTCGCGGCGCCCCAGCACGGCAATATGAACGAGCCCATCACATAGGCGTGAGCATGGCGCGTCAACTTTGGCACTGCGGAAACACCAGGCAAATGGGCTGTGAAAGCCTGCCGCGCGCCCAGTGCACGGAGCAAGAGGGGCTCCAGTATCACCATGCCCAGAGCCGCACCAGCAGTGAGCGCCACGGTCCAGCGTCCGGAGGCTGACGGGGCGGTTTGTGTCAGAAGTAGGGACGCAGCGGCAATAGCTGCCGTTCGTGGGACCACGAGGTGCCCCAGCGATTCGACAGGCCGTAGGCCGGGCACCGCCAATTGGACAATACCGGCGGCACTAATCACGGAGAGCATAGCCGTAGCCAGCCAGACGGATCCGTCGGAAACCGCCACTGCGGCTGCGGCCGTGGCGAGCAGCGTCAGGATCAGCCCGTAACCTGCCTCGCCGGCCAGGCTGCGCAGCACCCGCCGGGCGCTGGGAAGCGTTTCGGAATCATCAGCTGATATCAGTGCCATGTCAAGCTTTCAATGGGGGCAGTTGGGGGAATTCTAGGCATGGTGAAGCCATGTGGCGCTCACCCGCGGTGTGCGTGTCGTTTTGAGCGGCGGAGCCGGTCCAGCAACCAGGAGAGTCCGCTGCGTTTCAACAAAGGACTGTTGTGATCGTGGTGCTGCGCCTTAGGGGTGCGAATGGCGGCGGCCGAAGGCTTCCGCACAGCGTCGGTCACCCTCAGCGGGACCAATCTGCCGTCCGCGAGGATCACGGGCACCTGCGAGCTGGTCTTTTCGCACTCGACCTCCAGGGCGAACGGAGGGACCCCAGTGTCCGTCGCCCGGGCCGAATCTGCCTCGATAGCAGAGGCGCCCGGCTGCCGGACGATCAGCTGGCCGTCCGAAAGCAGCTGATGTTCGAGCTGCAAGCGTCCGTGCACGGTCAAGAGTGCGGCAGCGCGCAACTTCCCGCCGTTCCTGGGCAGCGTCAGCTTCAGATCGCCGTCGCCGTAGTGGGAAACTCTGACCGCCGTGAACTTCGGCGACCCGCCTTGGCGCACACTCAGGCTGCCATGGGTTGTGGAATAGGCCTCCAAGTAGGCAGCCGCGTCGTCCTCCGGTGATAAAAGCACCACGGCGCGGGCTTGGGTTGCATCCGGGAAGCGGGGATAGGAAGCGCGGGAGGAGCACAGCCGTCCGCTGCTGTCAGACAACACCAGGTGTGCGTCCCAGACCACGGGAACCGTCGGAGCTTGGGGGAGCAGCTCCGCTCCAACAACGAATTGCCAGCGCTGGTCGTCAAGCGCTTTGCCGGGCACGCTGACCGTGACGAGGGAGGAGCCTCGAGTCAGCAACTTCATGACCGGCGGTTGAAGTGCCAGATCCGGGCCCTCAGGGAGCGGA
This sequence comes from Arthrobacter sp. Dra40, assembly GCF_059091905.1. Classification (NCBI taxonomy): domain Bacteria; kingdom Bacillati; phylum Actinomycetota; class Actinomycetes; order Micrococcales; family Micrococcaceae; genus Arthrobacter; species Arthrobacter sp. Dra40. Next base: position 23,318 of record NZ_JBNHHB010000038.1, on the reverse strand, counting down.
GTTTGAATGCGGTAGATGATTGCCAGCCCGCCGGCCGTGCTGGCCAACCCTTCGAAGCTGTGGCTGAGTTTGGCAGCGTCCGTGACCCGGCGCAATTCAGCAGGGACCAAGGCGTTGAGTTCGGGGCCGAGATCGAAGTGCAGTCTGCCATTTTCTGCCGCATAGGACGGTCTTGCCAACTGGCGGTTGAGGTCAGTCAAGTGTGCCACGGTCCCCTCCAAGGCCACCGCCAGCCGCAGTCGGGACTTGTCCCTTGCCGCTGCGAGGTCGTCGCTGCCCATGCTGGTCAGGACTTCCCGCTGGATCCGGCTCAGGAATTCCTCCTGCTCATCGACCGGCGCGGTCATGAACGGCTTGCCCAGCCCCGGCGCCAGCGTCCTGAAAATTACGCGGTGGAAAAATCTCTGCCGACGCAGGCCCGGCTCCGTGTGCGCCACGATGATTTCGGCCATCCGGGTGGTGGTCAGCAGTTTGTTCCGCAGCGACTGCCGTTGTTTGGAAACGTTGCCGCCATCCTCACGACCGCGCAGATGGTAATAGTCGTAGTCCGCCAGGGTCGTGACCTTTCGGGCGGCCAGGTAGCACTGCGCCACGAAGACTTGGTCTTCGCCCTGGACCATGTCTTCCGGGAATTCGACTCCGAGACGGCGCACCAGGGAGGTGCGGAAAAGCTTCCACGGAGAAAGTGTCCGCCACGCGCCGTCGTCGAGCACATCGGCGTCGTAGACGGTGTTCAGGTAGGAGGCCTGCCGGACCGTCCGGTTGTCCCCCACAGCAAGCGCAACGACGACGTCGGACCCGTGCTCGCGGGCGGCGGCAACCATCCGCTCCAAGGCCTCCGGGGAGAACCAGTCGTCGGAGTCGAGGAAGAAGACGAACTCGCCGGTGGCAGAGGCCAGGCCGCGGTTGCGGCCCACGCTGGGCCTGCCCGAATTCTCCTGCCGCAGGGCCACCAGGTTCGGATGCTCCGCGCGCAGGGACTGCAGGTAGTCCCACGTGCCGTCGGTGGAACCGTCGTCCACCACGATGATCTCTATCTCAGACTGGGACAAGGTCTGGTTGAACACGCTCTTCAGGCATTCCTGTAGCAACGGCTGGCAGTTGTAGGTGGGGGTGACAATGGAAATGGTAGGCGCGTTCACGATTGCCTCTATTTCATGCCGGGAAGTATGCCGGGAAACGCATCCTGCAGCAGGTCCGAGCTGAGCGTGTCGGCGGGCCGTCTGGCAGCCTGAGCCAATTTGACGAAGTCCGTTGCCGGGATCTGCTCGGCCGCGACTATTGCCTCCGCGACCTCATCGCGCGCCAGGACGCTGAAGAAGTCCTCGAACTTGAAGTCGTCTCCATGCAAGGCATGATCTCCGATCCGCAGCCAGGTCCAAGGGACACCGTAGGCGTGGGCGAGGATGATCCCGTGCAGCGACGTTGAAATGCAGTGGCTCGCGTGGGCGATCTGGGCCACCACGCGCTCCAGCCCGTTGCCGACGTTGACCACGTTCAGTTGCGGACCCTTGACGCCGGCGAAATGGGGCTTGTGTGAATAGTGCGGCACGATGGCGATCTTGCCGGCCTGCTTTGACACCGCCGGTTCCATAAACCGTGGCAGCAGCAAGGCCGGGTCCCCATAGACTTCCGGGACATCCCAGCCCAGTTTGGTGGTGAGTTCGTGTCGGGTCAGCCGTCCCCGCACGGCATGGATGGCAGCCGGTTTGTTGGGCCCGATCCGCTGGGCCTTCCCAGCGCCCAGCGGGTTGATGATTCCAGAGCCCCACAGTTCGTGCCCGGGCACATTCAGATGGCCCACGACAGATCCGACGGTAAATAACGCGGGCTGCTGCGGCTCGGTCCACCTGCTATTGACCACCGGGCGGCGGGTCATCGCGCCCACCAGCCACGGGCCAATGGTGTCTCCGAAGTTCGGTTTTTGGTCCCACCAGTAGGTGAGCACATGGTCGCCGGGGACCGGTCGGTCCGGAAACGCCTCGTGCGGCAAGGTGTGCAACAGGCCGGTCAGCCACTGCATTTTGGCCAACGATTCCTCAACGATGCGCGGGCGCGCGCTCCGACCGCCTAGCCATTGGGCCAGCATGTGGCGCTCGCCCTTGTCCCGGACCATTGGGGCCAGGCCCACTAGGGAACTGCGAAGCACGCGCTTGGACAGGGCGTCCCGGCCCACCACTGACAGTTCCACCTGGTTGGCCTTCACCCGCAGGTCGAAGGCATAGACCAGCGCGCCGTCCCTGAAGTCCAGGCACACGCACGTTTCTGAGTGCCTCCCAACCCCGACCAGGCCGGGCATCGCAGCGGTCCGCTGCTCAAGTCGACGCTGCAGAGTCCGAAGTGGGTCTGGGTCCGTTACCCGCCCATAGGCGCGGACCAGCCGCCTTGCCTGGGTGCGCAGAGCCGTGACAGCGGTTGGCGTGCCGTTAATCTGCATGGCGGTACTGCTGCCTTTCGCGCGTTACGGATGCCGGCAGCGGGCAGCGGTGACAATCATGCCTGCAGGGGTGGTGAGCCGGCCTCTGGTCCAGCGGCCCTCAGCGGTGGCCGCTTGTACTTGCCTCCGGCGGGTGCGAAGGGCCGGAGGCAAGTACCCATCATATACGGGCTTGGCTGGGGCGACGGGCGGGTGGGCCCTACGTCACAGCCTGCCGGCCGCCCGGCGCGAGAACAATCCGCTGTGCTCAAAGCGGGTGCCCGCGAGGAACCAGCCCGAGCCGTCCGGCTTGGTGACCACCAGGTCCGGCTTGCTGTCCTGGTTGAAATTGCCCACTCCGAGGATCCGGTTGAACTTGTTCCAGCCCGTGGACGCAATTTTTCTCTCGGCCGCGAACCAGCCGTTTGAAGTGGAATACGACTTGTACCCGGAGAGCAGCCATAGCGAGCCGTCACGCTTCCGTGCAACCAGGTCGACTGCCCCGTCTCCGGTGTAGTCGCCGGTGCCTGCCATCGCGGCGTAACTTTGCCAGCCAGACTCTATCCGGGACTTTTTCCCGGTACCTCCATTGCCGGTGCCCGCGTACAGGTAAGCGGCGCCGTTACTTTGGACGGCAAGCAGGTCCTGTTTGCCGTCCCGATTCACGTCGCCGGCGCCGAGCAGGTGGCGGAACTTATTCCAGCCGCTCTTGCCGATACGAACCTCCTTGGCGAACACTGGCTTGCCTGCCGCAACGCGGCCGGTTCCTGGGTAGAGCCACAGGGATCCCTTCTGCCCGCGGGCCAGCACGTCGTCCCGACCGTCGCCGTTGTAGTCGCCCACGCCCACCAGGAGGTTGAATTTGTTCCAGCCGCTCGAGCCTATCTTGACCCGGGCGCCGTAGCCGCCCTTGCCGTTACCGGCGGCGAACCACAAGGAACCGTTGGACTTGCGGGCTAATAGGTCGGGATCCCCGTCGCCGTTGAGATCGCCTGCGGCCAGCACAAGGTTGTAAGTGTGCCAGATGGACTGTCCCGCCCGTACGCGGCCCTTTACTCCTGTGGAATCCTTCATCTGGGTGCCCCTGAAGAATCCGAGATTGCCGTCTGGAAGGGTGACGACGACGTCGGCCTTGCGGTCGCGGTTGTTGTCTCCTAAACCAAGGATCTGGGTGAACTTGTCCCAGCCTTTGGAGGCAACCCGCGTAGCGGCGGTAAAGGTTCTGTCCAGTTTGGTTGTCCGGGTGCCGCGCAGGACCCAGAGGGAACCGTCGGCCCTGCGGCCCAGAACATCTGCTTTGCCATCGCCGCTGAAGTCGCCGGGCGCGGCCAGTTGGTTGTAGCCGCCCCAGCCGGAAGCCACCTTGGTCCGGGACCCAAATCGGCCGGTGCCGAGGCCGGGGAAGACCCAGGCGGTCCCGTCGGACAACGTCACCAGGACATCCCGCTTGCCGTCTCCGTTCAGATCGCCGGGAACCAGGATGGAACGGAACTTGTTCCAACCCTTCGCGGATATCTTCACACCCTTCGCAAGGGTGGCGCTGGAGGTACCCGCCATGAACCACAGGGAGCCGTCGGTGTGCCGGGCCAGGACGTCCGGGCGCTTGTCCCCGTTCAGGTCCCCGGCGCCGATAATCGCATCGTATTTCTGCCAGCCGCCGCTGATCTTGCGGGCCGCGCCGAATCCGCCCCTGCCGTTGCCGGGGTAGAGCCACATGGTCCCATCGCTGCGACGCGAGAGCAGATCCCCGTTGCCGTCCCCGGTCAGGTCCCCGGGCGCGGCATTGCGCAGCTTGCGGTCGTAGAGGCCGGCGAAGTTCTTGAGGTCGGTCCAACTACCGCGCCAGACGTTGGAGTCCCCGACGAACGGTCCGGTGGAGCTGTACTGCCATATGTCCCAGCTTTTCCAGCCGGCCGGCATCGGGTCTGGGTAGGCGACCCCGTACTCGGCGATGTGCAGCGGATGGTCGCGGAACGCGGTGCTGTTGCCGGTGCACTGGTTCCACCAGCCGGCAGTGGTATAGATCGCCGGGACCCGCCCGGTGCGGGACTTTACGGTGTTGGAGAAGTCCTTGATCCAGGCCACCATGTTCTTGGCACTCATGTTGTAGCAAGTGTTGCCCAGCTTCGTATACGGGTTGTATTCAATATCCAGCAGCGGAGGGAGCGTCTTCCCGTCGGCAGACCAGGCGCCGCCGTTCCTCAGCAGGTAGTCCGCCTGCGCCTTCCCCGAGGAAACACTCGGAATGGCGAAGTGATAGGCGCCGCGGATCATGCCCTGCGTGTAGGACCCGCCGTACTGCTGGCCAAAGTACGGATTTAGGTACGTGGTGGCCTCAGTGGCCTTGACGTACGCGAAGCGGGCGCCTTGGTTCCACTCGGATTTCCAGTTGACTGTTCCTTGGTGGCTGCTGACATCGATGCCCTGGACACCGTTCGGCCGGGCTTTGTTACGGTTCAGCGCAGCCAGCGGCTGTACCGCTGCCATCCGGTCGATGGACAGCACTTCCGCGTCCGGTGCCAGCTCCTGCCGCAGGTTCTGCTCAAGTTGTTCAAGCTGATCCGGCTCCGCAAGTTCCTGGCGGAGTTGAAGGCCTTGCCCCATCTGGGCACCGTCTTCACCCTGTAGGGCCTTCATCAGGCCGTCCAGCTGTTCCTGCGTGAGCTCGTCAACGTCAACCTCGGCCGCAGGATCCAGCAGGGCCTCCAACGTTTCACCCAGAGGTTTTTCGACGGCGGGTGGTGTTGCCTGTTCGGTAGCGGCAGGGGCTGGATCTTGTTCGGCGGCCTCTGTCTCGACCGGATCAGCCGTAGGTTCAGCGATGTTCGTTCCGGTCGGTTCAACCGCTGGTTCAACCGCTGGATCGGCTGCGGGCGCAGTTTCGGGGACTGCGGCGGCATCGGTGGGACTGGCCCTGTTGGCCGTTTCATCCAGCGGGCCTTCGATGGTGTTTTCGGGTGGCAGCTCAGCGGCTACGGCGGCCGGTGGAACCATCAGCAAAGTGGAGGACGCCAGCGCCACGGTGGTCAGGGCCGAGATCAACCACGCAGGATTGCGGCGTAAGGACGGGGCGCCCGCGGACAAAGTGTTGCGAATGCTCATAAAGCTGCTCCAAGGCTTCGTCGCCGCTGCGATGCGACACCGATATGAAAATGGCTGGGCGGATGTGGATTGACCGCTTCACATTAACATCAGGACGCGCGCCACGCCCGCCCTAATGCAGTGTCGGAGCAAATTTGTATAAAGAATTTACAAATTCAGGCCAAACCTGCAGCCTCGTGCCCCTTTTGCCCGGGGAAAAGTACCGGTGCCCGCCGGCATCTGGTGCCCGGTCGACAGGTAAAGGCTGCGACCGTTGGGCAGGTACCTGCGCCAACTCGGTGGCCGCCTAGCGGGCCTGGGCGATCCGGGCCTGCCGGACGCTCCGTGCGGGACCGGTGCTGCCGGGGGGATGAGCCCACGCGGCCCGTTCGCGCCGCTCCGGTGCAGCTATTTTGCCCCCGGGCGGGGAGCCGCCAGGGCTTTGCTGATCGGCTGCTCCAAATACGGGACCAGTGAGGAGGCGTAGGTTGCCGTGATGTGGGAGCCATCTCGATAGGCAACCACGGACCCGATGGCCGCCGGGCAGACACCGTCAACGCAGAAGTACTTGTCCAGGTCCACCCGGCTGATGCCTGGCAGGGACAGGTTGCGGACCGCACCGTCCAACGGGTCCATCCAGTGCCAGCTGGACGGCGTGCCGGAGCAGGCGCTGGGGTTGCCGGGGTTCGAGGCCAAGCAGTCGGGGATGTTGCTGATCTTAATTCCCGGATAAGGCGGGTCTTTGATCGCCAGCACGCGGGTGTCGGCCGCGGCCCACTGCTTTATGTACGATTCATAACCGGCGAGGGCAGGCGCCTGAGTGGTGCCCCAGCTCTCGCCCCGCACCGGGACAGACTGGCGTTCTGAGGTGATGACCAAGTCGAACTGGCTGCCCTTGGTCTGCTCCATCACCCAGTCCCCGTAGGCCAGGCAGTTCTGTGTCTTGGTTTCACTGCCTAGCTCAAGCGGGGCGTCGGTCGCGTTACAGCGGGAGGCCAGGAAGGTGGTGATGGTCCAGCCTTGTTGCCCGGCCAGCGCCTGCAGCGCGGGCAGCCACTGTCCGGCATGGGAATTGCCCACCAGTGCGATCCGCACCGGCCCCTTGCCATAACGGCACACCGGCCGGTCCGCGAAATCATTGGTCGCCCAACAGCCGTCCCGGTAGGCATCCGGCAGGTCGTCCTTGGCCAGGGACGGGTCCGGCACAAGCGTCGCCTGCGGATCCTGCGGGCAGCGGTCGAAGCCCATTGCTGCGGCCGCCGCACCGATGCACGGTTCCCCGCTCTGCGTCACCGCGGCCAACTGGCTGGCCGCCACCTGATGGCGCACGCCAACTTCCGCCAGCTGGACACCGCCAAAGACCGCCAATGCTGCCATACCGACGGCGGCAAAGCGGTAACTGGGCAGCAGCCGAGCCGAGGGCAGTGACCGCCGGAACCTGTCTTCAACATAAGTTTTCGTCACAGCCGAGAGGGCCAACGTCAGCGCCAGGACGGTTAGCTGGGCCGGCAGGCCGGCGCCGCCCAAGTGCAGAGGCAGCAGCACGATCAGGGGCCAATGCCACAAGTAGATCGAGTAAGACGCATCTCCGAGCCACTGGACCGGGCGCGGCCGCAGGATCCCGGCGGGGGAGTATGACTGGGTTGATCCTGCCAGCACCACCATTACCGTGCCCAGCACCGGCAACAGCGCGGTATAGCCGGGGAAGGGGGTCTGGGTGGAAAAGGTGGCCCCGGCCACCACGATAGCCGCCATGCCTGCCCAGCCAAGCGCCGCCGTCGTCTGCTGTGAGAGGCGAGTGGCGGCGAGCGGCGGGAGGGTGGCGGCGAAGCCTCCTGCGGCCAGTTCCCAGATCCGCGTGGGGGTGATGAAGTAGGCGCTCGCCGGCTCGGCCGCGGTGCCCAGCACGGAGAAGGCCAGCGAAACCACGATCACCGCTGCCACCATCCACCGAACCGCCACGGCCGGACGGAGGTGCCGTTGACGGGCAGCCGCGAAGACCAGCAGCATCAGCACCGGCCAGCCAAGGTAGAACTGCTCCTCCACGGACAGAGACCAAAAGTGCTGGACAGGCGTGGGGGCGTTATCGGCTGCCAGATAGTCCACCGAACTGTTGGCCAGCAGCCAGTTCTGCACGTACAGCGCCGAACCGATGATCTGCCGGGCAGTGTCCTCCCACTGTGTAGGTGGGGCCAGCAGCCGCGAGCCCACCGCCGTCGCGGCGAGCACAACGAAGGCTGCCGGCAGTAGTCGGCGGATGCGCCGGCCCCAGAACTGGAGCAGGTCCCGGCCGGTCCGCGGCTGCTTGCCGAGCAGATGTGCCGTCATCAGGTAACCGGAGATGACGAAGAAGACGTCCACGCCTACGAAGCCGCCGGTTAGCGTCCCGGGCCAGAGATGGTAGACCACGACCATGGACACGGCGAGCGCCCGCAGGCCTTGGATATCCTGCCGGAAGCCGGCCCTGCGGGGCGTGCTGCCGGAATCATGGCTGGTTCCGGCCGGTGCTGTTGGCTGAGCGTTCGTGGTGGCTCCTGACGAAGGTCACGGCCAAGGTGTGCCGGTCAGTCTACCCGCCGCTCCCCTTGGGAAGAAGGGAGCGGCAGTCGGCTCAGCTTGCTTTGGCTGGCCAGGTAGGAATCGCTATTCTTCTAACGAGGCGTGAACTTGGTCCAGCGCTTGCTGACGGCCTTCCGGAAACCGGGATCGTCATTGGCGTTTCCAGGCTGAGATATCAAAGTCCCACAGCGGTCCGAAATACAGCTTCCCATCGGCTGTGGCAAACCGGCCTTTGAAGTAGCGGCTGCGGGTGTTGATCGTTCGTGATGAGGTACACCACGGGGACTCCGGACTTCTTGGTAACGTCTTGGACGCGTAACTGACAGCGCTGAAGACCGTATCGGTGCTGCCGGCGCCGGTCACCGCACGGTACACGTGCCCGACCTCCAAGGGGTTGGAGATACTGACGTTCGCCTTGCCACCGGAGTCCTGGGAGCCGGTGGCAACCGTCTTCCCAGCGCGCAACCCCAAGATGCGATAGTGCCCGAACGCTACTCTTCGGCCTGTAAGAGGACAACACCTTGTCTCACGCCGCCGATAACGGGCAGGGAAGGCTTGGCCCCCGGAGCCCCTTCCGGGCAAGGACCACGCCCGTTCGAAGACTTACACATGGGCAACCAGCTACTTCTCCCGGAGGTATTGCTTCGATTGCGACAGGGAGGGCTTCAGCCCGCTTGCAGCACCTGCTCTACTGCATTCATAAAGCGTTGGGTGCCAGCCCCCGGTGCCGTATTGCCGAAATGGTGTTCCACCAGGGCCATCTGCTCTTGAGGGACGGGCCGGGACAGCATGCCTGCGAGGATGCTGGGGACGTCTACCGCATCCGTGGCGTCCAGCAGCGGCACGACGGCGGTGATGCCGCTGTCCTGGATCTCGGCCTCTGGATCCACCGGGCGCGTGACCAGCAACGGCTTGGCGTGTGGCAGCCAGTCCATCGCCACCGCCGAGATGTCGCAGATGCATGCGTCGGCCTCGGCCATTGCAGCCGCGACGTCGGGGCGCGTGTCCAGATAATGCCCGGCCCGGGGATCCTGCTGCTGAGCGTTCGTGATGAGGCTGGTGATGTGGCGTACCGCGGTCCGATGGGCGGGGACGCGTACCCCGGTACGCGGGTGCGGCCGGAAGATCAGCCGGTAGCGCGGATCGGCCAGCAGTGCCTCGACGAGGGCGGTGCCGTGGCTGTTCGCCGAACCGTAGGACATCGCCGGCCGGTCCCCTTCCCAGGTGGGGGCATACAGCACAGTGGTCCGTCCGCCGTCGTACGCTTTGATGTCCCGCACCGGAGCGTCCAGCTGGGGCCGGCCGATCTCCACCAGCTTGGCTGGGTCCATCAGGTGGAGGCGGCCGAGGATGCGCTCGCGGGACGCGGCACCCGCGATGAAGGCATAGTCGTAGGCCTTGAGTTGGTTTGACGCCATCGAAATCTTGTCGCTCTCGCCGTGGCTCAGGTGCACGTGGCGCGGTCCGGCGAGGCGCAGGACGGTGAAATTGTCCCGGTTGTTGTTCACGTAGAACACCAACCTGACGTGGTGGGAGTCCACGAAGTCCTCCACCTGACCAATGCCGGTGGTTAGGAACACCGGCAGCGGAGAATCCCGCAGCAGCGCAGCGGCCGTTGTCGCCCGGTGCACCAGCACGGCAGTCGGATGCCTCTTGGCCAGCTCCGCCAGCGGCGCCAGCCATTGCCGGAGCTGGTAGGCGCTGCCGGGATCATCGGCAAAGTAGACCACGCAGTCGAACCGATCCGGGGCGCCGGTATTGGCGGCGGCGAGCTTGATCCGGACCCGTCGCTCCAGCAGCGTTCCTGCGGCTCGGTCGCGTGCTAGCTCCAGCGTACGTCGGGCGGTGGCGGCGATGGTCAAGGGCTTTCCTGCTTTCCGTGGGACTGTTACCAGCCTAGTATTCCTGCTGAGGGGGACTACCGGTCCGCTGGGGGAGGGAAACGTATGATCGCTGCAGTGCGGGGATGGTTCGCACGCACCCTTCCCAGGCCCATGGCGCGGACCCTGTTCAACCTTGTCTACGGCAGGACGGGGATGCAGCGCGGCCTCAAGCGGGCCGTGGACCACACCCGGCTGCGGGTCCAGCACACCGAATTGACCGAGGGCGAAGCCGCCGTGTCTGTGGCGGGGGGACTGCTGCCAGCGCGTTCGGTGGCACGGTTCAGCGCAGTCCGGGCCATTGCGGACAACCGGGCTCTGTTAGTTGGAGCCCTCGAGACCGCCGGCGTCGCCTACCGAGACGTGACGCTGCCCGGCGAAGGTCCCACCTTGGACATCGCGCCCGAGCAACTGCAGCAGGCCGTGGCGGCTGTGGCACATGCCGCGAAGGGGCGGCCCGTCTATGTGCTCTCCGGCACGGGGGAGGGTCCGTATCCTGTCGCGGATGCCAAGCCGAACCCGGGCGAGAAGCTGACCTTTTTCGAGGCATTGGAGGCAGGCGGAGTAGTGCTGGCCGACCAGCGGCATGGCTGTGTGCTGAGCGTGGCCGCCGGTCCGCGCCGGACTCTGCCGTTGTATTCGGACGTCACCTTTCCAATTGACGCCGTCTACACCTGGGTGGACGGCGCCGATCCAGCGTGGGCCGCCGAGAAAGCCGAGGCCTGGCGGCAAGCGGTCGACCACGGTGGCGACCGCGGAAGCCGGTACAGCGCGTATTCGGCGAACGAGGCCCGCTTCCGGCAGCATGACGAACTGCGCTTCTCGTTGCGCTCGCTGGACTACTTCGCCCCCTGGATCAACCACGTCTACCTGGTCACCGCCGGGCAGGCCCCGAGTTGGTTGGACTTCGCCAACCCTCGGATCACGCTGGTGCACCACCGCGAAATCTTTGCGGACCCCGGCGCGCTGCCCACCTTTAACTCGCATGCCATCGAGGCACAGCTGCACCGCATTCCAGGCCTAAGCGAGCACTTTCTCTACCTGAACGACGACGTCTTCTTCGGCCGGCATGTGGATCCTGAACTATTCTTCCTCGGTAACGGGCTGACCAAGATGTTCCTATCCAACAAGGCAGTGGGCTTTGGGCCAGGCAGCCCCGAGGACCTTCCCGTGGACAGTGCGGCCCGCCGGAACCGTGAGCTGCTCGAGGCGGCCTTCGGCAAGACTGTCGCCTACAAATTCCAGCACGTGGCCCACCCGGAGCGGGTCAGCACGCTGGCCCGGATCGAACAGCATTTTCCGGACCAGATCCGAGCGACCACGTCGGCGAAGTTCCGCACGCCCGAGGACGTCTCGGTGGCGTCCGCGGTTGCCCACTATTACGGTTACCTGATCGGCACCACAGTGCCTGGACGGTTGAGCTACCGGTACTGCGACATCTCCCAGCCCTCCGCCCAAGGCAAGTTACTGCGGCTGCTACGGGACCGCAGTTCGGACGTCTTCTGCCTTAATGAGGTGGACAGCACCGGGTTGGACGCGGGCGCGCTAGACCGGATGGTGCAGGAGTTCCTCACCGAGTACTTCCCGGTGCCATGCTCGTTCGAGGTGCAAGAGTGACCGCGTCGGCTTCCCTCCGGAGCCTGCTGCGCACGGCCCGGCGGCGCGCTGAGCACGTTCTGGACCGGAGCGCGGCCGGCGCCCGGCTGGAGTTGCACCGGCTGACTGTCAGCCAGCAGGGCACGCAGTTGACGGTGCGCCTGAGACTGTCGGCGGAGCTGACACCGATCGCGCTGTGGACCAGATCCGGGGAGGAGTTCGTCCGTCTGGCCGAACTGAACCCAGTGGCTCCGGCCGTTGCTCCGCCTGTGGCGCCGCGCATTGGTCCCGGCCACGTCGCCGGCCACGCGGGGCCAGAGTACTCGGCAGTGATCGCGCTGGAGGAGTTCCCGGGCGTCGCTGCGCAGCCGGCCCATGACGGCGAGGGTGGTGTCCTGCCGGTGCTGCTGGAAGTCAGGGCCGTGGCAGACCGGTTGCCGCGCTATGCATCAAGGGTTGAGGCGGAAGACGGGCATGCCCGTGGCTTCGTCTCCGTGGGCAGGTTCCGACGCACTAATATCGGCCCACTGCGGCCGGTCACGGCGGACACTGGGAACGTCCTGGCGCTGTATGTGAACCGCAACGGCTTTCTCCGCCTCGCGGTCGACCGCCAGCTGAAGCCCTACAACGTCATTTACGTGAAACGCCTCTCGGTGGCCGGAGGCGTCGTCCGGCTCTCCGGGCGGCTGCGCACGCGCCACGGCGAGGCAGTGCGGGCCGATCTCGTCCTCATCGGCCGCCGCAGCGGAACCCGGTACACCGCCCCCGCACGTCTGGCTCTGGATAGCACCGTGACCCAGCGCAATTTCGGCCTTCACGAATACCGGCTCTCGGTTCGGCTTGACCTGGGCGCCCTATCGGATGATGCACTGACCAAAGACGGCATTCTGGACGCCTGGCTGGAGGTCCATGACCGTGCGTCGGACCAGCCGCACCGCGTGCGGGTAGGCCGCACCCGATATATCGTCCGGACGCTGACCCGGCCCGGCTGGAAGAACCGCGGCGAGCGCACCCTGTGCATCATCCCGTATTACACGTTCAAAGCGAAGAAGACGTCATTCCATATTGAGCTGCTGGATACTGACGCCTTCGAGAGCCTGCAGGAGCACGCCCGCGCCCGGTTGCCCCGGGTGCGGAATGTTGGTAAGGTGGCAGGTCGCCCGGTATGGCTGGTAGGGGAGCAGCCCTACAAAGCCCAGGACACGGGTTTGGCCTTCTTCCAGTACCTGCGCGCCAGCCATCCGGAGATCGACGCTTACTACGTCATCGATCCGGATTCCCCGGAGGTCCGGAACCTTCAGGGTTTGGATTACGTCGTCGCGTATCAGTCCAAAGAGCACGTGGAAGTGGCCCTGAAAGCCGAACGGTTCATTGGCTCGCATCACCCCGACTTCCTCTACCCGACGAGGCTGCCGCAGTTCCACCGTTCGGTGGGGAGCGTGAAGGTCTTCCTGCAACACGGAGTCATGGGGACCAAATGGATGGTGCCTAACTACGGGCGCAATTCCCCGGGCTTCGAAACGGACCTCTTTTTGGTCAGCTCGGAGCGGGAGAAGGAGTACATTGTCAGCGACTTCGGCTACCGGCCGGAGCAGGTTGCGGTAACGGGCCTGTCCCGTTTCGACACTCTCTTTGCCGGAGACGTGCCGGTCAAACCGAACCAGATCCTGATCATCCCTACCTGGCGCGACTGGCTGCAGGATCCTGGCCACTTCGCCGAGTCCGACTATCTGCGCGCCTGGTCTGGTTTCCTGCGGGACCCCCGGATGTCCGCTTTGGCCGAAAAGTACGGAGCAGAACTGGTCTTTTGTCTGCACCCCAACATGCAGCAGTACCGCTCCTACTTCGACGGCGTCCCGGCCCGCGTCATTTCGCAGGGAGAAGTCAGCGTTCAGCACCTGCTTAAGCAGAGCGCGCTGCTGGTCACGGACTACTCCAGCGTGGGATTCGATTTCAGCTTCTTGGATAAACCGGTGCTCTACTACCAGTTCGACAGGGAACGCTTCCTGGGTCCGCGGGGGTCGCACCTGGACCTGGACGCGGAACTGCCGGGCAGGATCGCGTTCGACCGTGACAGCCTGCTGGACCTGCTGGAGGAGGCTCTCGGGGCCGGCTGCACAGTCACCTCGGAATACCAGCGGCGGGCCCGCCGGTTCCTCACGTTCAAGGACCAGCAGAACTGCCGCCGCATTTTCGATGCGGTGCTCGGCGCTCGGCCTGCCCCGCGCGGACTGCGCGACGGCGGAGTACCGGAAATTGTGCAAACCGCGGGCCATCGGCTGCGTAGCAGCCGGTTCTACTTCCCAGCGATGCGCCGATTCTTCCGCGCAGTGTCCCGCACACCGATCGCCGAGGACCTCGTCGTGTTCGAAAGCGGGCTGGGCACCCAGTACGCGGACAGCCCCCGCTACCTCTACGAGGAACTGGTGCGACGCGGGGACCAGCGCCGCAAAGTCTGGATCTACCACCGGAAACTGCCCAGCAGCGATCCACGGACCAAGGTGGTGCGGCGGCTCTCGCCGGGCTATTTTTGGTATCTTGCCAGGGCAAAGTACTGGGTAAACAACCAGAACTTCCCGCACTACCTGCGACGCCGCCGAAATGGCGTGTTCATCCAAACCTGGCATGGCACACCCCTCAAGCGCATGCTGCTGGACCTGGAACAGGTCCATGGCCGTGATGAGGACTATATGGCCCGGGTCAACCAAGCCGTCCGGCAATGGAGCGTGCTGCTTTCGCCCAGTTCGTATGCCACGCGCGCCTTCCGCAGCGCCTTCGGCTATCGGGGGCCCGTGCTGGAGGAAGGCTATCCGCGCAACGACGTGCTCGCGCTGGGCCGCCGGAGTGACGCGGGCAACGTCATCAGGGAGCGGCTTGGCATTCCGCACGGACGTCGGGTGGTGCTGTACGCGCCGACCTTCCGGGACGACCAGTCCACCGGCACAGGGCGGTTCGGCTTTGAACTGCCGCTGGACCTAAATGCCTTCCAACGGCGCTTTGGGACAAACACCGTGCTCCTGCTGCGGATGCATGTGCTGATCGCCAACCGGCTCACCATTCCGGAGAGCGTCGCGGGCTGCGTCCGAGACGTTTCCGGCTATCCGGAAATCCAGGAACTGTTTCTGGCCAGCGACGTGCTGGTGACCGACTATTCATCTGTCCTGTTCGACTATGCCATTCTCCGCCGGCCGATCGTCTTCTACGCCTACGACCTGGAGCATTACCGGGACACCCTGCGCGGCTTCTACCTCGACTATGGTCCGGACCTGCCCGGGCCGGTGGTCAAGACCCAAGACGAACTGTTCGATGCGCTGGCTGAGGCGGCTGCCCCGGATCCCAAGCGCGAGCTCCGGCTGGAGGAGTTTGCAGCACGCTTCGCGCCAAAGGACGACGGCGGTGCCGCCCGGCGCGTGGTGGACCAAATGCTGCCGCCGGTTCAGCCGCGGCAACGTGCTGATCCGAATGATGCCAGCCCGCCGAGCCACGACGACGGCGATCGCCCGGCGTCGTCGTCGATGCGCCCCTGACCCGCCCGGGGCACCGTCGCCGGCTGGCCGGGGCTCCTGGTCAGAACCACATTCGCCTGGCGCCGGTCCTCGGCGCGGCCGACGGATGCGGCACAATCCCCGGCCCGCCCTCCACTCCACTCGGAGTCGACATAGATTGCTTGGCGGACTTGGCGATAGTGAGGCCCGCCAGCACGGGCATATGGTCCGAGGACCCCGTGTCAATCACCTGGGCCCAGCGCGCGGAGATCGGTCCCCGGGTCAGAATGTAGTCGATCCTCCGGTCCGGGTCATCGTAGGGGAAGGTGGGCTCATCGCCTTCTCCCAGGTCAGCCATCACATCGTGAAATTGTGTCTTGGCAAGGGCCACCACGCCGGAGAAAGGCTGGGAGTTCAAGTCGCCGACAAGGATCGATGGACTGCGGGACTGCCGCGTTATCGCCAGAATTTCCTTCATCGAGGCCAGGCGCTGTTCCTTGCGCTGGTTGTCCAGATGCGTGTTGTAGAAGCTGACCTTGGTGCCTTCAACGTCAACCACCACCTCCAGCATGCTGCGCTGCTTGGTGGGGCGGTGTTTGTACTTGATGTTGGTCAGCATGTGGTTGCGCGCGGATAGGATGGGAAACTTGCTCAGCACGACGACCCCGTGCAGGCCGGGCTTCTTGTGCCCCTTCTTCGGCGGTGTCACGCGGTTAAGTCCAAAGGCAAAATGCATGTGAAGGCGTTTCGCCAGCCATTTGGCCTGGTCGACGAAATCGCTCCGGGCGGAGCGGTGCCGGTCTACCTCCTGTAGCCCGACGATCTGTGCCTCGGCGGATTCAATATCGTCGGCAACGCTCTCCAGGTCAAGGTCGTTATCCTCATCCGTGCCGTGCCGGATGTTGAAGGTCATGACCCGCACGTCGATCCCGACGGCGGTTCCCGGCCCGCCCGTGCTGTCTCCCGCCGCATTGCTGTGCCCGGGCGGGAGCGGGCCCCAGCTTAGGACGTCTGCGGACAGAAACGAAGGGAACAGGACGCCGGCGACAAGGAGCATCGCGGACAGGAAAGCCGCCGGTTTGGACGGCATGACCAACGCGCTTGCGAGCATGGCGCCACCCGCTTTTCCCCCTGGCTGCGGACTGAAACCGCGGTCTGTTTCCGCGGAAGGCCGTGCAGACAGCAGCCAGTATGGACCTGCGCCCAGACGCTGTCAACGAACGGTTTTCTGACTGTTTATCGGTGCCCGGCCTTCCCGCGGTGACAGGATGCAGCCATCGACTTCCGCGGCAGGGCGGCCGGCGCCCAGCCGCGGAAGGGACTTGCTACTGGCCGGTTCCGGCGTCGCCGCCGCCATCAGACGGGGCGCCTTGCTCGGCTGGACCGGGCTCCGGGATCTCTTCCGGTGCCGGGGCCTGGCTCGTTTCGGGAGCAGGCTCGGCGGTCTGGCCCGTTTCCGGGGCAGGGGCAGGGGAAGGGCCCTGTTCCGTGCCGTCCGACTCGCCATTTCCCGGCGCTTCAGTTTCGGTTGAGCTGTTCCCGCCGACTGCGGGATCATCCGTGGGCACAGCGTCGTCGGCTGCGCCATCTTCAGTCTTCGCGGGGTCCTCGTCCTGCTTGGCCGGCTTGTCCTTTTGATCCGAGGCCTCCTGGTTGCCGCCCAAGAAGCCAAGCGTCGTCTTGTGGGCGCTCGAGGCACGGTCAATGCCCGTAGTCGACGAGACCAAGCTGGAGATTGGCTGGCTGGTGCCGAATTCGACTGCGGTAATGCCGACCATCGCGATGGCGAAGGCTGCGGCGCTGGCCAGTCCGACCTTGACCCACGTCATCGGGGCGATGGGCTTTCTGGCAGGTTTAGTCGGCTGTTCGATCGCCTCTGACGGGGCGCTGGCTGCCGCCCTTTCTACCTCCCGGAGGGCGCCCACTCGAGCCTTGGGGATTTTCTTCATCGCCACAGTGGCGGCCGAGCTCAGCGTTCGGGCATAGAGCGCGGCGCCCACGGTAGCGACGACGGAACCAAGTGCGGCGCCGATCAGCGTTCCGGCGACGCCGAGAAAGGACCCCACTACTGCGGAGGTCACCGCGGCCATCGCCGAGCCAATAGTTTGGGTGCCACTTAGTCCTAGAAACGGCTTTCGCGTGTCGTTGGCAGCGGAATCGTCAGCCATATTTCATACCTAATTCGATCAGAGAGAATATTACGGATAGGTAACGATACCTGTGCGCGGTCGGTTCCCGGTACGGCCATGTTCAATTGAGACGCTTCTCACCACAGCGGCCCGGGAAGTCGTTCCGGGGTGCCGGGCTCGGGAACGACGGCGGCCTGCCCGTCTCGGTGACTGGTTGCCGTCGTCATCTTCGCTCCGCGGGATCGGCTACTTCATTGTGACCTCCGCCGGCGCCGCTATAGCGGACTGCGCGCTTTGCCTCAGGCGCGGAACCAGCCGTGCGACCAGCCAGCCGGGTTGATGTCACCAAAATGCCAGTAGGCGCCGCCGCAAGGGCGGCCAGTTCTTATTGTGCCCCGGACAGGAATCGAACCTGCGACCAAGAGATTAGAAGGCTCCTGCTCTATCCGCTGAGCTACCGAGGCTGGCGGCTTCAGCCCGGGCCGCTTACTGTCGACCGGCTCGGGTCAAATCCACCATTTACTCTACCAAGCCGTCGTGATTACGCAGGATCGGCCTCTCAACAGATTGGTCGCGCGCGTGCTCGCTCCTTCAGGACGAATCCAGGCTCCTGTGTTGAGCGCGGTCAGCAGCGGCTCGTCGGTGCCGCGGTTGTCACTACACCGGATCCGCCCGCGATAATGCGCACAGGTGAAGCACCGTAGGACGCCAGAGCGCTCGCGAATGCGGCTGACGCGTGAGCGACCGGGCCAGGCGAGCATGTAGCCCGGGTCAGGAGGAGCGGTGCCCCGTTGATTGCGGCAGCCGGAGCGCTGGCCAATGCGTCAGGATAGTCCAAGCCCGACGCGTACATGATTCGCCACTGAGTAGCGGGGAACTCGCCGCGGGCGACCTTCGCAGCTGTGTCGTAACGGTCGGAACCTGCATAGCGGACCTGGGAGGCGCTGACGCCGACAGACTTCAGGGTTGATGCGATCTGTCCGGCCACCTTTTTGGAAACAGCACCGGTGCCACCGAGGACCACGACCCGGGAAGGCTTCAAGCGTTTCATCGCTGCCGCCGTCGGTTTGGGCAGCACGTTCGGCCTGGTCATCAGAACGGGTGCTCCTTGACCAGCGGCAGCGGCGCCGCCAGCCAAGGCATCCGGGTAATCGGCCCCGGAGGCGACATAAACGGTGCGGGAGGTGCCCCAAACCTGATCCACCAGGGCCGAAGCCGTCTCGTACCGATCGGCGCCGCCAATTCGCTTGACGCTGGCAATCCGTTGGAGGGACCGATGAACGCCGGATCTGACGGCGCCAGTCCCGCCAAGGATGTAGATGGTTCGAGGCTTCAAACGCTTGAGCTCGTTCTGGACGGTTGACGGGACGCTGTTTTTGGCGACAAACAATACGGGACTGGCTTCGCGAGCCGCCGCGGGTCCACCCGCCAGCGCATCAGCGTAACCAGCGCCGGAGGCTATAAAGACACTGTCCACGCCGGGACTGAAAGAGCGCTGCGAAATGGCGACAGCTGTTGCGTAGCGGTCAGAGCCAGCGAGGCGCGAAGTCCCCGGCGTTGTAGTCGATTTAGTGATCCGGGCACCTGACTTGAAGCTTGCATTCTTCGCGAAAGACTTCAACTGGGCAAGGCTGCCACGCCAGACGTTGGAGTCGCCAATGAAGGGACCGGTAGAGCTGTACTGCCAGATGTCCCAGGTCTTCCAACCGTTGGGGATCATCGGCGCGTCCGTGGCAGGCCAGCCGGCGATGGGGTAGCCGGCCACGTGGAGCGGGTGATTCTTGAATGCCGTGCTATTGCCCGTGCACTTGTTCCACCAACTTGCAGTCGTGTAAATAGCCGGCAGCCGTCCGGTCCTGGCTTTGATGGTGTTCGAGAAATCCTTGATCCAGTTCACCAGCGAGGTTGCGGACATGTTGTAACACATGTTTCCGTACAGTTTCGAGTACGGGTTGTGCTCGATGTCCAAGAGAGGCGGCAACGTGCGCCCGTCGGCGGACCAGCCTCCGCCGTTCTTGAGCATGAATTCCGCTTGCGCCTTGCCCGTTGAGACCCTCGGAATGGCGAAATGGTAGGCGCCGCGGATGATGCCGGCCCGATACCCGCGGGTATAATTATTGGCGAAGGTGGTGTCCTCAAAATAGGTCCCCTCCGTGCTTTTGGCGTAGGCAAAGCGAACGCCTTTGTCATATTGATCCTGCCAGTTGACGTCTGCGCCCTGCCAATTGCTGACGTCAATGCCTTGAATTCCGGCGGGACGCCATTTGTCCTCTGTGGCCGAGGTCGTTGCGGCTGGGGCTTGAACGGACGCTGTGCGTTCAACGTCGAGAGTCTCGAGCGTTTCGTCTAGCTTTTGTTGCTCTTCGGGTTCGTCCAGTTTTGCGGCGTTCTCTTCGGCTAGCTCCTGGCCCTTGCCCATGGCGGCGCCGCGTTCTCCGTACAGGGACTTCATGAGTTGCTGCAGTTGCTCCGGAGTCATGTCGTCGAAAGGGATCTCCCCGCCGTCTTCACGGCTACCGGCATTGTCCTCCTCGGTTGAAGGAGACGGATCGTTGTGGCCGTCTCCGGCATGCGGTTGCGTTTCTGTATGAGGCGCTGGTGCCGAGGCTGCGTCCCGGAGCGCAGGTTCCCTCGGCGCGCCGGTAGCGGGTTCCGATGGAGTGGCCGGTGTGGCGGGGACATTCACCGGGGCAGCTTCTGGTGGGGTGCCGTGGGCCGGATTCGAAGTTTCGAAGGCTCCCGCTGCATCCGTTTCTGCGGCCCACGCCGGGGACGCACCCAGTGGGAAGAGCAGCAGTAACGCTGTGCAGCCCGTCACGAGCTTGCGCGGGAAGGGGAAGCGGCTGTCATTGACCTGTGTTTGACCGTGAGCCATAGGTGTCGTTCTCCGGAGTCTCGCTATGGGAAGGACGCGACCAGGAAGAGGGGTGGATCTAGGCGCGATATCGATTCACCGTAGCCTCAAAGCGGCTCACATCATCGGCCTGATTGCCGTGCAAAGCGGAAAACCCCAGAGAGTTCATTTTGTGGACCAGAAAAATTAGCTTGGGCGACCCGGACGCGGGGTTGCTGGCCATACAGACCGGAGAATCCAGCCGCTCTCGGGGTGGGCCGAAGTGGGGCCGCTCCTACACAATGGCCGCTGAGCCACCTTCCGTCCACAGCCACACTCCGGAGACTTCTGTGTCACGTGCTGCTCCAGAAGAGTGATGGGTGCCGGCGTCCCCGCCGGCGACAGACAGATCGGAGGCAGGAGATGAGTGACTACATCACGGTCCGCGGCGTGCTTGGCACGGAAGTGCAGCGGAAGCGGACCAAGAAGGGTGACGCAGTGGCCGAGTTCAGGCTGGCATCGTCCGGGGATTGGCTGAACCGGGACACCGGCGAGTGGGTCAAGGGCGTAACCAACTGGTACACGGTGCAAGCCTTCCGCGGACTGGCTGAAAACTTGTGGAGGAGCCTGTCCAAGGGCGATCCGGTGGTGGTTACCGGCAAGCTGAAACTGCGCCAGTGGGAACTGCAGGACGGCCGCCGCGGCACGTCGCCGGAGATTGACGCCGATTCGATCGGGCACGACTTGCGCCGGGGCACCGCGGAATTCATCAAGAACTGGTCGGCGGCGCCAATGAGTGCAGTGCTGCCGGAGGGCCAGGACGGGCAGCACCTGCGCTCCGGTACGGATTACCGGTCGATGGCGCTGGTGGATCCGGAACTCGCTGAGGCCGGGCCGGACACAGGAGGCGGCGCACCGGCTGGAACCGGCCGACCGGCCATGTCGCCCCCGGGTGAGGAAGCATCCGACGAGGCCGGGGAAAGCGGCGCGGACCTGCCGATCGCCAGCTGAGCGTCCGGTGGCGGGCGGTGGGCGCCCCGGCCGCCATCGGATGGCCTTTGTGCTGAATGTGTGATCGCGGGGCGCAGCGACTAGCCTTGAGGGCATGGCGGAATTCATTTACACGATGACCAAGGCTCGCAAGGCCGTTGGCGACAAAGTCATTCTGGACGACGTGAGCATGTCGTTCTTCCCCGGCGCCAAGATCGGCGTGGTCGGCCCCAATGGTGCGGGCAAGTCCACAATCCTGAAGATCATGGCCGGGCTGGACACACCGTCGAACGGCGAGGCCCGGCTGAGCCCCGGCTACACCGTGGGCATCCTGCTTCAGGAGCCGCCTCTGAACGAGGAAAAGACGGTCCTCGGCAACGTGCAGGAAGGCGTTGGAGAGATTTACGGGAAGATCCAGCGCTTCAACGAGATCTCCGAAGAGATGGCCAGCCCGGATGCCGACTACGATGCCCTGCTGGAAGAGATGGGCAAGCTGCAGGAGGCGATCGACACCGCCGACGCTTGGGACATCGACTCGCAGCTGGAACAGGCCATGGATGCGCTGCGCTGCCCCCCGGGCGACGCCGACGTGACCGTGCTCTCCGGCGGTGAGCGACGCCGGGTGGCGCTGTGCAAGCTGCTGCTGCAGAAGCCGGACCTTCTGCTGCTCGATGAGCCCACCAACCACTTGGACGCCGAAAGCGTGCTGTGGCTGGAACAGCACCTGAAGTCGTACGCAGGTGCCGTCCTGGCCGTGACCCACGATCGGTACTTCCTGGACCACGTGGCCGAATGGATCGCCGAAGTGGACCGCGGCCACCTGTACCCGTACGAGGGCAACTACTCCACCTACTTGGAGAAGAAGCGCGCCCGACTGGAAGTCCAGGGCAAGAAAGACCAAAAGCTGGCCAAGCGCCTGTCCGAGGAACTGGACTGGGTCCGCTCCAACGCCAAGGGCCGGCAGACCAAGTCAAAGGCACGTCTGGCGCGCTACGAGGAAATGGCCGCCGAGGCCGAGCGCACGCGGAAGTTGGACTTCGAAGAAATCCAGATTCCGCCGGGACCGCGGCTGGGTCAGCTGGTCATCGAGGCGAGCGACCTTCGCAAGGGGTTCGGCGACCGCGAGCTGATTAACGGGCTGTCCTTCTCGCTGCCGCGCAACGGCATTGTCGGCGTAATCGGACCCAACGGCGTCGGCAAAACCACGCTTTTCAAGACCATCGTCGGCCTCGAACCGCTGGACGGCGGTGAGCTGAAGATCGGTGATTCAGTGAAGATCTCCTACGTGGACCAGTCCCGCGGCGGCATCGACCCGAACAAGACCCTGTGGGAGGTGGTCTCCGACGGACTGGACCACATCCAAGTGGGTCAGGTCGAAATGCCGTCCCGCGCCTATGTCTCCGCCTTCGGGTTCAAGGGCCCGGACCAGCAGAAGAAGGCCGGCGTTCTCTCCGGCGGTGAACGTAACCGGTTGAACTTGGCAATGACCCTGAAGCAGGGCGGCAACCTGCTGCTGCTCGACGAACCGACCAACGACCTGGACGTGGAAACGCTGTCCAGCCTGGAAAACGCGCTGCTGGAATTCCCCGGCTGCGCAGTGGTGGTCTCGCACGACCGCTGGTTCTTGGACCGGGTGGCCACCCACATTCTTGCTTACGAGGGCACCGAAGAAGAACCGGCGAACTGGTACTGGTTCGAGGGCAACTTCGATTCCTACGAGCAGAACAAGGTCGAGCGGCTCGGGCCGGATGCGGCCAAGCCGCACCGCGTGACGCACCGTCGCCTCACCCGCGACTGATATGTAGGTCCTTCTGATCAACTGCTTGTGAGCGGCTCCCGGTTTCGGGGGCCGCTCGATCCATCTGGGGCCCGGTACGGGGACGCCTCCCTTACCGGGCCCAATAGCACTTATGCGCCTCTGCCGAAAGCGCTTTTTCAGTTCGTCGCTTCCTGTACACCGGCCGGCAACCTAGCTGGCCCTCTTGCTTTACCGTTTGACCATAGCGTGGGGTGGTCATCGAGTCAGCGGTACAGAAAGAGTTACATTGACCACGCACGCTATGCCTTCCAATTCTCCTGCCGGTGCGCCGGCTCCTGTCGCGATCGGTGACGTGCTGGTCGGTGCCGGGCAGCCGGTCTACGTGATCGGCGAGATCGGGATCAACCACAACGGCGACATCGAGATCGCCAAGCAGCTGATCGACGTCGCGGCCGAGGCCGGCGCGAACGCGGTGAAGTTCCAGAAGCGCACCCCGGAGATCTCCACCCCGGCGGACATGCGGGACAAGATGCGCTCCACCCCGTGGGGCGAGATGACCTACCTGGACTACCGGTACCGGGTGGAGTTCG
>NZ_JBNHHB010000037.1:0-47622 GCF_059091905.1 Arthrobacter sp. Dra40 | reverse complement strand
AGGATCTGCCTACCCCGACGGCGGAGGGAACCGTTTCGGCGCACTTCTGCGACGTAATGGCCAGCATGAATGCGTCGGAGCAGACGCCCGAGGACATGCTGAGCTCATACAAGCGCCTTGGAGAGGTCGTTAGCCCGAACCAGCAGGTCTACGCCGAGTTCTACACCTTTGTTACCGATTCGCAGGAGACCACGCCCGATCCGGCCGAGCTACAGACGATCATGGATAAGGTTCAGGTCGCTTCTGTCTCAGATTCCCATGCATGTGCGGCGCTTAGCGGCGGCAAGTAGGCACAGCACGTCACCCTGGCGACCAGCATGTGATTGCCAGGACGGAAGAAACACCCCGTGGGCTCAAGGAGCGCACGGGGTGTTTTGATTGGTGAAGTGGAATGGCTGAGGCCGGCTTAGGCATCAACCTCACAGCGGCAGGGGGCTGGAATCGTCGTCCACACCAGAGACGCCGAGGGCACCGTGCGCGCCCGGCTCCTGGATCTGGTCGAGGTCCGCGCGGGCAAGGCCTAGCCCGCGCGCGGGACGGCCCCGTGGCGGAATCACCGGGGCTCCGGCGGTGTTGAGCCGGATGTGAAGCGTCTAGGTTTTCTCTCGTTCGGCCACTGGAGCCCGGCTGTCGGCTCGCCCGTCCCCACCGCGGCGGAGGGCCTGCTGCAGAGCATCGACTTGGCCGTGGCCGCGGAGGAGGCCGGCGTGGACGGCGCCTACTTCCGCGTGCACCACTTCGCCCGCCAGCAGTCCTCTCCCTTTCCGCTGCTGGCCGCCATCGCCGCGCGGACCAGCCGGATCGAGATCGGCACCGGCGTCATCGACATGCGGTATGAAAATCCCCTCTATATGGCAGAAGAAGCCGCGGCGACGGACCTGATCAGCGGCGGTCGCCTGCAGTTGGGCATCAGCCGGGGGTCGCCCGAGCCGGCACTGAACGGGGCTGCCGCCTTCGGGTACCGGCCGGCCGAGGGCGAGACCGACGCCGACATGGCCCGCCGCCACACTACCGTGTTCCGCCGCGCCATCACCGGCGCCGGTATGGTTCCGGCGGACCCGAACCACATGCAGGGCGGGCATACCGGCATGCTCCCGGTGGAGCCGGTCTCGCCGGGGCTTCCCGAGCGGATCTGGTGGGGCGCCGGCTCCCGCGCCACTGCGGTCTGGACCGCCGAGCAAGGGATGAACCTGATGAGCTCCACGCTGCTGATCGAAGACACCGGCGTGCCGTTCGACAAGCTTCAGGCCGAACAGATCCACCTGTTCCACGAGGCCTGGCGGAAGGCCGGCCATGCCCATGTTCCGCGGGTGTCGGTCAGCCGCAGCGTGATGCCCGTTGTGGACGCCGAGGACCGCCGTTACTTCGGGCTGCGGGCCCAGGCTGACCAGCATGACCAGGTCGGCATGCTGGACGGCACCCGCTCGCGGTTCGGCAAGAGCTACATCGGCGAGCCGGACAAGATCGCCGCGGACCTGGCCGCGGACCAGGCCGTGCAGGCGGCGGATACGGTGCTGCTGACCGTACCGAACTACCTGGGCGTTGCGTACAACGCCAAGCTGCTGGGCAACATCGTGAAGCACGTGGCGCCGGCCGCCGGCTGGCGCTAGCCACTCGATGCCCATCCATACAGCAGATGGCGAGATGCCAGAGCGGACCAGAGCCGGGCTACAACAGCACGTCGTTCAGGTCGTAGGAGACCGGCTCGTCCAGCTGCTCATAGGTGCACGATTCCGGATCGCGGTCCGGCCGCCAGCGGACAAACTGCGCGGTGTGCCGGAAACGCTCGCCCTCCATATGGTCGTACTTGACCTCCAACACGCGCTCCGGCCGCAGCGGCACGAACGACAGGTCCTTGCCTCCGCTCCACCTGCTGCCCTCGGACGTGAGCGGCGTGCGCTCGCCGGCCTCGTGCTGCTCCCGGTTCCAAGGATGATTGTTTGAATCGGTGATCAGCGGCTGCAGCTCCTCGAACAGCTCCTCGCGGCGCTTCATGCTGAACGCCCCGGCCACGCCCACATGGACCAGCGTTCCGTCGTCGTTGTAGATGCCCAGCAGCAGCGACCCCACCCGGCCCGGGCCGCTCTTGTGCACCCGGTAGCCGGCGAGCACGCAATCGGCGGTGCGCTCGTGCTTGATCTTGAACATGGTCCGCTTGTCCGGCTGGTAGGTCCCGTCCAGCGGCTTGGCCACCACTCCGTCCAACCCGGCACCCTCGAATTCGTGGAACCACTTCTCGGCCAGCGCCGGATCATCCGTGGTCCGGGTCAAATGGATG
Organism: Arthrobacter sp. Dra40; assembly: GCF_059091905.1. Classification (NCBI taxonomy): domain Bacteria; kingdom Bacillati; phylum Actinomycetota; class Actinomycetes; order Micrococcales; family Micrococcaceae; genus Arthrobacter; species Arthrobacter sp. Dra40. The sequence continues at coordinate 45,344 of NZ_JBNHHB010000037.1, read as the reverse complement.
GGATTGACGACGGCGGAGAGCGCCTTCTCCAGCGCGGCCCGCCTTTCCTCGAACGGGCGGGAGGTCAGGTCCTCGTCGCCGAGGGCCAGCAGGTCGAACGCCACGAACCGGGCCGGCGTCTGCACCGAGAGCAGCTTGACCCGGCTGTCCGCCGGGTGGATGCGCTGCTGCAGCACCTCGAAATCCAGCCGGTCACCGCCCTCGCCCACCAGGATGATCTCCCCGTCCACCACGCAGCGCTCCGGCAGTTGCTTGCGGAAAGCCTCCACCAGTTCGGGGAAGTAGCGGGTCATCGGCTTCTCGTTCCGGCTGCCGATCTCCACGGTGTCTCCGTCGCGGAAGATGATCGAGCGGAAGCCGTCCCACTTCGGCTCGTACTTCATTCCGCTGTCGGGAATTTTGGCCACACCCTTGGCCAGCATGGGCGATACGGGCGGCATCAGCGGCAGGTCCATGCGCCCATTCTCGGCGTTGGCCATGCCAGTGTCCATGCCCTCGCGGACAGAAGTGAGGTTAAAGGATCGGGAGGAATCCCGGCGGGCATTGCGGGAACTGTACCTGCACCGCCCGTCCGGAGACGTTAGACCCGGCGGTAGATGTCCGCCACTGGACAATGAAACGGGTCAGAAGCGGCTATTCCGACAGCGCCCAGATAGCGGACTATGGCCGCATATGATGCCAGCAGGCTGGTCTCCGTGTACGGAATCGAATGTTCGTGGCAGTATTGGCGAACCATCGGCGCCGCCTTGCTCAAGCAAGGACGGGGCATGTCAGGGAACAGATGGTGCTCGGTCTGGCGGTTCAGGCCGCCCATCAGCAGATCCATGATCCAGCCGCCGCGGATATTGCGGGAGGCTGTCACCTGGCGGGTGACGAAGTCAGGCCGGCTGGATTTGGAATAGATCGGCATGCCCTTGTGATTCGGCGCAAACGACGCCCCCATGTAGAAGCCGAAAACCGCCATCTGAACGCCGATGAACGCGAACGCCTGCCCTAACGGGAGCAACCAGAAGACAACTGCGAGCAGCACCGCGGCGCGGGCAGCGAGGATGCTCAGCTCCAGCCAGCGGTGCTCCACCTTGTCCTGCCGGATCAGGTACTTGAAGGAATCCACATAGAGGCTAAAGCCGAGGAACGGCAACAGCGGGAACAACAGGTATCCCTGGAGCCGCGTGACGCGGGCCATGGCCCCGCGGCGCCCGGCCGCAGCATCCGGATGGAACGCGATGGACCCGGTCCTAATGTCCGGGTCCTTATCCACGGTGTTAGGGAAGCCGTGGTGCCGGGTGTGCTTGCGCATCCACATGGCGTAGCTGATGCCCACGAGGCCGGTGCCGACCAGCCGTGCCGCCCATTCATTGACCCGCTTGGACTTGAACACCTGATGATGCGCCGCCTCGTGGGACAGGAAAGCGAACTGGGTGAACAGCGCCCCTACCGCAGACGCAATCAGCAGCTGGTACCAGCTGTCGCCAAGCAGGGAGAATCCAGTCCAGGCCGCGGCAAGCAGGGCCAGCAGGACCGCGAAAAGGGTGATGTAGTAACAGCGGCGGCGTTTCTGCAGTCCCGATTGTCTGATCTTTTCCGCTAAAGCCAGATAGCCGGCGGCAATGTCGTTCGGAGCCTTAGGAGCCTTGGGAGCCTTAGGAGCCGGAGCTTCGGTGGCCGGAGCAGGGAAGATGGGCGCGGCCGACTGGGGCTGGGAGTCCATGCGGGATACCTCGAAACCAACCGGTGGCAGTACGGCAGAAATACTGCAGGAGCACCGGTCTCTGGAATCTACTCTTGTTGGAACCGCCTGTCACCAGATACGGACATAGTGACGACGGCGGTGCCGGCAGACAGTTGCTCCCCCCAGAGGAAGCAACTGCCTGCGCGGGTGGCCCGAGAAGCGTTGTTCGGAACGAAAGATGAGCAGGCGCCCTTCCCACGCGTGGAAAGGGCGCCTGCTCAATAGTGGAATTCAGGAACGGGTTTAGTCGCCGATGTAGAAGAGGCGCTTGTTGACGAATTCGTCCATGCCTAGCGGGCCGAGTTCGCGGCCGAAGCCGGAGCGCTTCACACCACCGAAGGGCAGGTCCGCGGCTTCACCCACGCCGTTGACGTTGGCCATGCCGACCTCCAGACGCTGGGCGATCTTGCGGGCGCGTTCCTCGTCGGTGGAGAACACCGCGCCGCCGAGGCCGTAGTCGGTGTCGTTGGCCAGCTTCAGGGCTTCTTCGTCGCTGGAGACCTTGTAGACCACGGCCACCGGGCCGAAGAGCTCTTCGCGGTAGGCACGCATCTCCGGCGTCACGTCGGTGAGTACGGCCGGGGCCAGATAGGCGGCGGGCCCGTCGTGCAGGGTGCCGCCGGCGTGCAGGGTGGCGCCCTTGTTCACCGCGTCCATGAGCTGCTCGTGCAGTCCTTCGGCGGCCGCCCGGGAGGACAGCGGGGCGAAGGTGCCCTCGAGTTCCTCGGCCGGGTTGCCGGGCTTGAGGTCCTTGGCCAGGTTGGTCAGCTCGGCCACGAAATCGTCGTAGATGTCCTCCATGACGATCATGCGCTTGTTGGAGTTGCAGGCCTGGCCGGTGTTCTCGATCCGGGTTGCCCAGGCTTCGGCGGCGGTGGCCTTCACGTCGTCGGTATCCAGCACCACGTACGGGTCGGAGCCGCCCAGTTCCAAGACGGCCTTCTTCAGGTTCTTGCCGGCCAGCTCGCCGATGATCGCACCGGCCCGCTCCGAGCCGGTCAGCGAGACGCCCTGGACCCGCGGGTCGGCGATGATGTCGGCGATCTGTTCATGGCTGGCGAAGACGTTGATGTACACGCCCTCGGGGACACCGGCGTCGTCCATGATCTGCTGGATGGCCAGCGCCGAGCGCGGGCAGGTTTCGGCGTGCTTGAGGATGATGGTGTTGCCCAGCACCAGGTTCGGCGCGGCGAAGCGGGCCACCTGGTAGTACGGGTAGTTCCACGGCATGATGCCCAGCAGCGGTCCGACCGGCAGCCGCTGGATCATGGCGCGGCCGCCGCCGATGGCCTTGATCTCCTGCTCCGCGGCCAGCGCGGGCCCCTCGGTGGCGAAGTAGCTGAAGATGTCCGTGCAGAACTCTGCCTCACCCTTGGATTCGGAGAGCGGCTTGCCCATCTCCTCGGTGATAATCGCCGCGAGCTCGTCGGCGCGTTCGGTGAACAGTTCAGCCAGGCGGGCCACCACCTTGGCGCGGTCCGCGATCGGCACCTCGCGCCAGGAAGTGTAGGCGGCCTGGGACTTGGCGATGGCGTCCTGGACCTCGGCATCCGTGGCGGTGGGGAACTCCGCTACCACCTCACCGGTGGACGGGTTTTGGACACGGTAGCCCGGCTGGGTGGACGAAGCGGCGGGGGAAGTGGTGGTCACAGCCCTGGTCTCCTTCAGATAATGACGAATCAGAGGGACGGCTGCGTGGCCGTCTCCGACTTCCATCTTGTACCGTCCGGCCGGTTCTGTGAAGTGGGTTACGCTCACGGCATGAGCGCGCCCGGTTGGAGCTTCCTAGCGTTCGCCGAGCAGCCTCTCCATGTCCCGCCGGTCCTTCTTGGTGGGCCGGCCGGCGCCGCGGTCGCGCTGCGGGATGCCCAGGGCCGGAGCCACCGGACGCGGCGGTGTGTGGTCGGTAAAGCAATGCGAGGCTGCCTCGGCTCCCACCCGCTTGGCGATCAGCCGGCGCACTTCCAGGATCCGCTCGTAACCGGGCTGCCTCACCCGCAAGGTGTCGCCCGGCACCACCGACTGAGAGGCCTTGACCGGATTGCCGTTCAAGCGCACGTGTCCGGCGCGGCAAGCGGCGGTGGCCGCGGAGCGGGTCTTGTAGGCGCGGATGGCCCACAGCCACGCATCAACGCGCACCGAACTCGGGGTAGTGGCTGAAGTGTTCATGCCCTTCCGAGTCTAGCGCCGACACGATGCTAGCCCTTGGGCAGACCGCGACCTTCCGTTCGCCGTCGGATGTGATTTTTCCTTTCACCGGCTGTTCACACCCAGTTGGCCGGCAGGTTCGCAACCGCTGTGAAGCTCGACGGAAGGGGGAACCGCACGAACATCACCTACGAAGGGCGTCATTCCCATGGCATCTCGCTTGATCAGAACATTGACTTGCTCCGTCGCGGCTGTGGCCGTCGGCGCCACCCTCACCGCCATCCCGGCCAGCGCACAGAACAGCGCTCAGAACAAGGCCGGTCAGGAAGAAGCCCCGCTGCTGATCGGCCACCGGGGTGCCGCCGGTACGGCTCCGGAAAATACGGTAGCTGCGTTCAAGGACGGCCGCGCCTCCGGTGCCGACTTCTTCGAAATCGACGTCCAGCTCAGCGCCGATGGCGTGCCGTTCCTGTTCCATGACGACACTCCCGCCCGGACCACCAATGTGGAGGAGGTCTTCCCGGAGCGCGCTGGCGACCCGATCACGTCCTTTACCTGGGATGAACTGCAACAGCTCGACGCCGGGTCCTACTTCGGTGCCGAGTTCGCCGGCGAACGCATCCCGCATCTGGATGACGCCGCGAAGGTCGCCACGGTGAAGACCGGGGTGTACATCGAGATCAAGTCACCGAAGAACTCCCCGGGCATCGAGCAGCTGGTCGCCGACGAGCTGCACACCGACGCCAAGTGGAAGAAGCTCGTGGCAGCGGACAAGATCCAGGTCCTCAGCTTCGACGAGGCCTCCAACCGCACGTTCGCCCAGATCGCTCCGGAGATTGTGCTGCAGCAGCTCTCCAGCACCGTGCCGGGCCCGGCCGTGCTGGAATCCTGGGCCGGCTTCGCCGATTCGGTCGGTACCAACTACCGCACCCTGACGGCGCAGAACGTGGCCGACACCAAGGCTGCCGGGCTGGTCATCGGCGTGTACACCGCCAACTCGCCCGAGGCCGTCCAGCACTCCATCGACCTGGGCGTCGACGCCGTCACCGGCGATTTCCCGATCCAGACCGCCCGCTACCTGGACGGACGGAAGCCCTTCCCAGCCGGCGCCGTGGAGATCGTTGGTGCGGTGAACGATCCGGCCGGCAATGATGTGCAGCCGGAGACCGGCGAGCACGTGGTGCTGCGCAACGCCACCGGGCAGAACCTGGACGTCAGCGGCTACATCATCCGCGACGCCGCCAACAACGTGCTGGAAATCGGCGAGGACTACGTCCTTGCCCCGGGTGCCGAGCTGCGCGTCTACACCGGTCCCGGCACCAACAGTGCGGATGCCTACTACAACGGTGGCACCGCATCCGTCCTGAACAACGGCGGTGACTCGGTGGCCCTGTGGAGCCCGCAGGGGCAGCTGCAGGACGTCTTCGCCAACTAACGGAGAACATCCTTTTCCACAACGACGTCGGTGCTTGGTGGGGGCTTCCAGCTCGCCCCAAGTGCCGACCTCGTTTTGGTCGGTGGTGCCGGCTTCTGTTGCACCCGCGGTCCTCCGATCCACCGTGGTTGCAGAAGTCCCGGTGATCACCCGGCTTTCGCGACAAACGTCAAACGTCTAATGTTTAGGGATGACATTGGACCGGACCAAGGCAGAGATTCCCCCGCGTGTGAAGGACGACGACCATGACGTCCCGGCGGTGGATTTTGCTGATGCCCTGGTGCCGGAGTTGCACTTGCCGGAACCGGCCCAAAAGCCGGCCCAGGCCCAAAATCCTACCGCGGAGCCGGCTCCTGTTGCCCACCGCCGCTGGCTGATGACGGCGGCGGTGGCCGCCGTCGTCCTCATAGGACTGAACCTGCGGGCGGGCATTGCCAGCGCGGCGGCGCTGTTCCACGATCTGCAGCAGTTGTTGGGTTACGGGCCGCTGGTCGCCGCGCTGCTGCCCACCGTCCCGGTGCTGTGCTTCGCAGTGGCCGGAGCCGCGACCGCCTGGCTGAGCAGCCGGATGGGGCTGGAACGGGCCATCGCGCTGGCGCTGGCGCTGCTGGCCGCGGGGCTGGGGCTGCGCGGCATCGAGTCCGTCGGCTTCCTGCTGGCTGGCACTGTGGTGTCCATGTCGGGGCTGGCGGTCTGCAACGTGGCGATGCCGACGTTCATCCGCAAGTACTTCGCGCACCGGCCGTCGACGATGACCGGTGCCTACACCATTTCCATGTCCGTTGGAGCAACGGTAGCCGCAGCAGTCAGCGTGCCGCTGGCCATGCAGCTGGAGTCGCCGCTGCTCGGCCTGGCCGCCTGGGCGCTGCTGGCCGTCGTCGGGCTGGCGGTCTTCCTGCCCATGACGTTTGTGGGCCGGCGCCAGCTGGCTCCCGGGACCCGCGGCCACCTGTCGCCGTGGCCGCTGCTGCGCACCCGCAAAGGCCTGCTGCTGACCGGACTGTTCACCATCCAGGCGCTGCTGGTCTACACCGTGATGGGCTGGTTCCCGTACATCCTGATTTCCCGGGGGATGGCCCCGGCGGCGGCCGGGCAGACGCTGGCGCTGGTCCAGGTTGTCTCCATTCCCGCCGTCGTCCTGCTGCTGGCGATGGCAGCGCGGCCGGGCCTGCTGCGGCCGGCTTTCATGCTCACCTGCGCCGCCTCGCTGGCCGGCTATCTGGCCCTGCTGGTGCTGCCCGCGGAGCTGGCCGTGGTCCCCGCCGTGCTGATCGGCTTGGGATTCGGCGTCTTTCCGCTGTTGATGCTGGTGATCAGCCGCACCGGGTCCGACGCCGTGGAGACCACCGCGCTCTCCACGCTGGCCCAATCCGTGGGCTACCTGTTCGCAGCGCTGGGCCCTTTCGGCCTGGGCCTGCTGCATAACGCGCTGGAGGACTGGACCGTTCCGCTGGTGCTGCTGGTGGCCGGCGCGGTGCTGCAACTGCTGCTAGCGCACGGCGTCAGCTCCCTGGTGCGGGAGGGACGGAAATGACCGCGGATCCTGGGCAGGGCCCCTTGCACCGGCCGCCGCTGACGGAGGAAGTCACCGCGCGGCTGCGCGAGTCCATCGTGGCGGGCCGCTGGCCGCTGGGCGGACGGATCCCGCCGGAGCCGGAACTGGTAGCCAGCCTGGGGGTCTCCCGCGGCACGCTGCGCGAGGCAATCAAGGCCCTGGCCCACGCCGGCATGCTGGAGGTCCGCCGCGGCGACGGAACCTATGTCCGGGCCACCAACGAGATCAGCGGCACCGCCCGCCGTGCCTACCGCGAGTACGACGACGAGGACGTGCTGCAGGTGCGCTTTGCCCTGGACACCCAGGCCGCCCGGCTGGCCGCTCAGGCGACTCATGAGGCGACTTCGGCGGAAGACGGCGCGGTAGCGGCGCTGCGGGAGATGCTCGCCCGGCGCCGGCAGGCCTGGGTCGAGCAGGATCTGGAGGGCTGGGTCGCCGCCGATTGGGACTTCCACCAAGCGGTGGCCGCGGCCTCCGGGAACCCGTTGCTGCATGAGCTCTATTCCAGTTTTGGCGACGTGTTCCATGGGGCAAAGATGGCCCAGCGCTTGCGCGACGGCTTCGATGGGTGCCTGCGCGCCGGCCACGAGGACCTGGCGGACGCCATCGCGGAGGGCGATGCCGATGCTGCGGCGCAGACGGTGATAGCCAACCTGCAGTACTGCCTGGAATGGATGCCGCAGCGCAAGCCATAGGGCCTGCGGCGGCAGGCAGCCCGGCAGCCGCGGGCACCTTTGCGCACGGGCCGCGGAGTACATGGGGGAGGCCACAACCGGCCACCGGTGGGGCATGTGGCACGATCCCGCGCGGCCGGGGTACCTTGAATCACGAACCCCGGAACGAACGGGAAGCAGGAACGAGGAAAGCTGGCAATGTCCACTTCGACGAAACCGTCCGGAAGCACGCGCAAGACGTGGCTGAAGATCACCGCGGCAGTGGCCGGCGCCGTCGTCGTGCTGTTGCTGTTGGTGTTGCTGGCCAAGTGGCTGCGGACCATGCCCGGCGTGCAGGACTTCGTGGCCGCCTACCCGGGCACCTCCGAACTTCCCGAGTCGGCCCCGGTGGGGCTGCCGGCCTGGCTGGGCTGGCAGCATTTCCTCAACTTCTTCTTCCTGGTGCTGATCATCCGTACCGGGCTGCAGGTGCGCACCGGCGCGCGCTCGCCGGCCTATTGGACGCGCAACAACAAGGGCCTGGTCAAGACCAAGAACAAGCCGACCAAGATCACGCTGAATCTCTGGTTCCATCTGACGCTGGATTCCTTGTGGGTGCTCAACGGCATCGTGTTCATGGTGCTGATCTTCGCCACCGGGCACTGGATGCGGATTGTGCCCACGAGCTGGGACATTTTTCCGAACGCGCTTTCCGCCGTGCTGCAGTACGCCTCGCTGGACTGGCCGCTGGAGAACGGCTGGGTGAACTACAACGCGCTGCAGCTGCTGACCTACTTCGCCACCGTCTTCATTGCGGCGCCGCTGGCCATCATTTCCGGCCTGCGGACCTCGGCCGCCTGGCCCAAGAAGGCCGCGGTGAACAAGTACTTCCCGATCGAGGCCGCCCGGGCCATCCACTTCCCGGTGATGGTCTACTTCGTGGCGTTCATCGTGGTGCACGTGACGCTGGTGCTGGCCACCGGCGCCTTACGCAACCTCAACCACATGTATGCGGCAACGGACGACGGCGGTTGGGCCGGCTTCTGGATTTTCGCCGCCTCGCTCGCGGTGACGGTTGCGGCGTGGTTCCTGGCCCGGCCGATCTTCCTGCGGCCGATCGCCTCGCTGACCGGCAAGGTCACCTCCCGCTGACCAACAAGGCCACCTCCGGCTGGCCAGTAATGTCGCCTCCTGCGGGCGGGACATCAGCTCCCGCTGACCGCGACACGCTGCAGCCGTTGCCGCGACGCCGGGCGCCGCGCTCCCGCACGGCTACACTGCCCACGTGATCACTGTTGCGGCCGTTGCCGCCTGCTGCGTCCTTGCCCTGCTGGCCGTCTTCCAGATCCTGCTTGCCGCGGGCATGCCGTTGGGGCGGTTCGCGTGGGGAGGCAGCCACCGTGTGCTGCCGGCCAAGTTCCGAATTGGCAGCGCCGTCTCGGTGGTCCTCTATGCCTTCTTTGGGATCATCATCCTGGACCGGGCGCAGCTTCTGGACGCCCTGCCGCACACCGTGTCCGTGGTGTTGATCTGGGTCCTGACTGCCTACCTGTTCGTGGGCGTCCTGATGAACGCCATCTCGCGCAGCAAGCCCGAGCGGTGGACCATGACGCCGGTGGCCCTGGTGCTTGGCGTGCTCAGCCTGGCGGTTGCCCTCGGCTGACGGGCCGTCCCCCAGCCGTTTTGGGGAGACAAAAACCGGGGCTTGCCCCGAGCGCACGGCAGGCTCACGATTGGTTCACTACGGCCGATCAGGAGGCAGCCATGCAGGTCCGTTTCCGCCGCGCGCTGATTGCCCTTGCGGTGATTGCCGGCGTCCCGGCTGCCCTGGCCGGCGGCGTGGTCTTCTGGCTGCGCTTCAGCCCCCGGCCGCTGGCGGTGTTGCTTCGGGTGCTGGCCGAGCGGGACGGCCGGCGCACCGCCCGCGCCATGGCCCGGCATGTGCCGGACGGCGTCAGCGAGATCCTGGATCAGCAGTACCTGAGCAACCATGGCCACACCTACTTGGACGTGTTCTTTCCGGACGAGGCGGCGCGGGATGCGTTGCGCCTGCCAACGATCGTCTGGATTCACGGCGGGGCGTGGATCTCCGGCACCAAGAACGACGTCGCCAATTACCTGCGGATCCTGGCCTCCTATGGCTTCACCACCGTTGGCGTGGACTATTCGCTGGCGCACAAGCGACGCTATCCGGCGCCGGTGCGCCAGAGCGCAGCGGCCTTGCGCTACCTGGAGCACAATGCCGAGCGGCTGCACATCGATACCGAGCGGATGGTGCTTGCGGGGGACTCGGCCGGCGCACAGATCGCGGCGCAGTTGGCGCTGGTGGTCTCCGACCCGGAGTATGCCCAAAAGCTGGGCATCGCCTCGCCGACGGCGCCGGACCGGCTGCGCGCGGTGCTCTTGCACTGCGGCGCGTACGATCTGTCGCTGACCGGGGCGGACCAAGCCGGGAACCAGAACTATCTGCGCACTGTGCTGTGGTCCTACACCGGGGCTAAGGATTACCTGGAGCGGCCGTACATAGCCTTGGCGTCGGTTGCCCGGTATGTGAGCGACAAGTTCCCGCCGGCTTTCGTCTCCGCGGGCAATACCGACCCGCTGCTGCCGCACTCGCTGGCGTTGGTCAAGGAGCTGAAGAAGAACGGCACGAAGGTCGAGGAATTTTTCCCCCAAACGGCTGCCGGGCTGGGGCACCAGTTCCAGTTCAACCTGGACCTGGAGGCAGCGTGGCAGGCGCTGGAGCGCAGCGTACACTTCCTCCGCCAGCACACCGGCTGACTGCCCAGACCGGCTAGTTTTCTGCGGACCTGCTAAGCGGCGCACCGCACTACCGGCCTATCGCTATGGCCGCCCATCGCCCGGCCGCCCACGCCGGCTCATTCTTGCCGGTCCCGGCTCGCCGGGGTGCCCACTTCCTCCGAGAGCGGGATCTCCTTGACGAAGCACGCGAGCACCAACGCAGCAAGCACGATCGGCACCGCGTAAAGATAGATCGGCGGCAGCGCCTGGGCGAAGGCATGCGCGATGAACTCCTGGGCCGGGACCGGCAACGACTTGAGCACTGCGGGGCCGAGCGAACTGAAGCTCTGGCCGCCGCCGGAACCTATCGTCGTCACGAGACCGGTCGGCGCCGTCGAAAATTCCTCGGTCAGGCGGCTGATGAAAATGGCGCCGAACAGCGAGATGCCGAAGGTGGCGCCGATCTGGCGGAAGTAGTTGGTGGCCGAGGTGGCCGTACCCAGATCCCGGCGCCGGACGCTGTTCTGCACGATCAGCACCAGGTTTTGCATGATGGAACCCAGCCCCAGCCCGAGCACCAGCATGCCGGCGGCGGTGAACGCGTACGGGGTGGTGTCGGAGATCTGCGAGAGCATGACCAGACCGGCCGCGATCAGGATGGTGCCGATGATCGGGAAGATCTTGTAGCGGCCGGTGCGGCTCACCAGTTGGCCGGTGGTGGTGGTGGCTCCCACCATGCCCGCCGTCATCGGGACCATCATCAGGCCCGACTCGGTGGCGCTGGCGCCGTTGACCATCTGCAGGAAGGTCGGCAAATAGGCGATCGTCGAGAACATCGCGATGCCCACGCACACGCCCATCAGGGTGGGCAGCGTGAAGTCCCGGTCGCGGAACAGCCGCAGCGGCAGCACCGGTTCCACGGCCCGGCGCTCGGCCAGCACGAACAACACCGAGGCGACCACGGTGAGCACGCCCAGTCCGATGATCACCGGACTGTCCCAGGGATAGGTGGTCCCGCCCCAGCTGGTGAACAGGATGACCGCCGCACTGGCGACCGCCAGCAGGAAGGTGCCCAGATAGTCCAGCTTGGGCCGGGGCCCGCCCGGTTTGTGCAGGTGCAGGGTGGTGGTGATGACGGTCAGCGCCGCGGCACCAAGCGGCAGGTTGATGTAGAAGACCCAGCGCCAGCTCCAATGGTCGGTGATGAAGCCGCCCAGCAGCGGACCGCTGACCGAGGCGAGGCCGAAGGCGGCCCCGATCAGGCCCATGTACTTGCCCCGCTCCCGTGGCGAGACCAGGTCGCCGATGATGGCCTGCGCGCCGATCATCAGCCCGCCGCCGCCCACCCCCTGGATGGCGCGGAAGGCGATCAGCTGCGGCATGCTCTGGGCCATGCCGGAGAGCATCGAACCGCCGAGGAACACCGCGATCGCGAAGATGAAGATGCTCTTGCGTCCGAACAGGTCGCCGAGCTTGCCATAGATCGGCAGCCCGATGGTGGCGGCCAGAATGTAGGCGGTGATCACCCAGGAGATGTGCTCCAGCCCGTTCAAGTCCCCGACGATGGTGGGCAGCGCCGTCGCCACGATGGTCTGGTCCAGTGCGGCCAGCAGCACGGTGAGCATCAGTCCCAGGAACACCACCGTGATCCGGGGCTGCGCAGCGGCCGCGCCGTCCGGGGTTGGGGTCCGGTCCTGATCCGTGCGTGCGGAAACCGGTGCAGTTGAAGGACCGGACGGCTGGTGAGGGCCGCGGTCTGGGCTGGGAGGAACTGCCATGGTCAACTTCCTGGCGGTGCGGTGGCGCAGGCGGCCTGTTGGTGGTTGCCTGGGGACGCTATCCCGCCCCGCGACTGTTACCGTACTGCCGTCGGCGGGGCGGCACAACCCCTGGAATCGGCACGGCGCTGACGTACGCTGGAAGCCTGCCCAGCGAAGGGACACACCAATGGACGACGCCGGATCCCGCCTGATCTTTGGCAGCATGGGTCTGGGCGGTGGCTGGGGGAGCGGGCCGCTGGAGGCGGCCGACGTCGCCGCGGCCCACGCCGCCGTGGAGGCGGCGCTGGACATTGGCATCAGGATTTTCGACCACGCCGACATCTACGCCCACGGCAAGGCGGAGGCGGCCTTCGGCCGGGTGCTGGCCGAGCGTCCGGAACTCCGGGAAACCATCCAGCTGCAGAGCAAATGCGGCATCCGGCTGCCGGTTCCCGGACTGGTCGGCCAGTACGACTCATCCCGCGCGGCGATCGTGGCCGGCACCGAGGAAAGCCTGCGCCGCCTGCACACCGATCACCTGGACACGCTGCTGATCCACCGGCCGGATCCGCTGGCCCCGACTGAAGAGATTGCCGAGGCGTTCAGCGGCCTCCGGCTGGCCGGAAAGGTCCGCCGCCTGGGTGTCTCGAACATGTCCGGCGAGCAGATGAGGTGGCTGCAGGCGGCGCTTGACGAGCCGCTCGCAGTGAACCAGCTGGAAATGAGCCTGTACCGGCGGGACTGGCTTGAATCAGGCGTGCTGGTCAACCACCCGCAAGGCGCGGCCGTCAGTTTCCCGCACGGCACCCTGGAGTATTGCGCTGCCCACGCGGTGGAACTGCAGGCCTGGGGCTCGCTGGCACGGGGCCGCTACAGCGGCCGGCCGGCGGAGCCGGGTGCCGGCGACGAGGGCGCCGCTGGCGACGGCGGCGAGGGCGCCGCGGATGGGGCGGCGGCGGCTTTGGTCTCCGAGCTGGCCCGGGACAAGGGCTGCACGCAGGAAGCGGTGGTGCTGGGCTGGCTGCTGCGCCATCCGGCCAAAATCCGCCCGGTCGTGGGTACCAGCAATCCGGATCGGATCAAGGCCTGCGCCCAGGCCGAGGAGATCGGCGCCGCGATGACCCGGCAGGAATGGTACACGCTGTGGGTGGCGGCGCGAGGGCGCCCGCTGCCCTAGACGAACGCGGGCTGCACCAGCCTGCGGAACGCGGAGTCGTGGAAGACCAGCGGTTCGTGCGCGCCGTCGTGCGTGCTCAGTGCGTGTACCTCCAGCAGCACCACGTGGTGGTCGCCGGCCGGGAACTCCTGATATACCGAGCAATCCAGCCACAGCGCTGCCTCGTTGAGGAACAGTGCGTCCTGATCGGTGCGGTGCAGGCTCAGCCCGGCGAAGCGGTCGCCGTTCTTGGAAGCAATCTGGCGGCAGACGCCGTCGTGCTCTGTGCTCAGCACCGAAACGCCGATCCGACCGGACTGGCGGACCAGCGGCCAGGTCCGGGAGGTGTTCTGGACGGCGAACATCACCAGCGGCGGCTCCAGCGAAACGCCCACGGTGAAGGAGGAGGCGATGATGCCTTGCGGCTTGCCGTCGATGACGGCGCAGAGCGCTGCGATCCCGGAGGGAAAGCGCCCGAAGGCGGAGCGAAGGGTGTTCGGGGTCAAGTCGTTGTGCAGGGACATGGCCATCCTTGAAGCTCAGGCGCATCCGCTGCTGCCGAAGGATACGCGTACTTGCCTGCCGACAAACCCGGCTGGCCGAATCATCACCTGGAGCACCCCGCTACGGTAGAGGGTTGCCGGCCAACTAGCCAGGGCTGTGAAGTTGGCGCTCGTGATTCATTTCCAAGGTAAGAGCGGGACGTGACCCAGGTCAAACGCGGGTAACAGTTCGTTAAAAACTCCGTGGGCCAGGCATTGGCCCGGACTCCGCTGCCTCAGGCGTCGGCCGGCTGTTCCGCGCCGCGGTTCAGCCGGAAGGGATGGGCAGGATAGACGCCCAGAATCCGGATTTCTGTGGTGAAGAATTCCAGTTCCTCGAAGGCATGGACCATTGACTGGTCCTCCGGATGGCCTTCGACGTCCACCATGAACATGGTGGCCGCGAATTCGCCGCCGACCATGTAGCTCTCCAGTCGGGTCATGTTGATGCCGTTGGTCGCGAACCCGCCGAGCGCCTTGTACAGTGCCGAGGGAACGTTCCGCACCCGGAACACAAAGCTGGTCACGGCGGGACCGGGCAACTCCTCGCGGCTGGGGACGGGCCGTCGGTCGGCCAGCACCACAAACCGGGTGGTGTTCGTTGGGTCGTCTTCCACTTTCTCGGCGAAGACTTGCAAGCCGTAAAGCTCGGCGGCCATCGGCGGCGCCAGCGAGACCTTGGTGGGATCGTTCCACTCAGCAACTTCACGGGCCGAGCCGGCGGTATCACCAGCGATGACCGGCGTCAGTCCCAACCTGCGGATCAGCTTGCGGCACTGTCCCAAGGCATGGATGTGGCTGTGCACTTCACGGGCCTGTTCCACCGTGGCCCCCGGAATGCCGAGCAGGCTGAAGCGGATGGGCAGGAAGAATTCCTCCACGATCTGCAGCGTGGTCCTGGGCAGCAGGGCATGGATGTCCGCCACCCGGCCAGCGATCGAGTTGTCAATGGGGATCATGGCCAGGTCGGCCTCGCCGCTCGTGACGGCGGCAAAGGCGTCTTCAAAGCTGGCGCACGGCACCGCGTCCCAGCCGGGCCGGACCTCAAGGCATGCCATATGCGAGTTCGAGCCGGGTTCACCTTGGTACGCGATTGCTGGAGCCATGGGCGAAATTATCCCACCGGGACAGCCCGGGGCTTTATTCGGCGGGCTCCGGCCGGCGTCATAAAGCGGAGCGACGCGCCGATAGAGTGGAGGGCGTGGAAGGATCCAACCCCCGTGCCGTTGCCCTCTGGCTCGCTGCTGCCGTCGTCGCGCTCTTCGCCGTCAGCCTGACGGTGATGCCGTCCATCATGGGGCTGGACATCATGCCTGCGCTGATCGTGGTGTCCGTGCTGCTGATTATCGGCGCCGGAGTGCTGGCGGGGATGGCGATTGCAGCCAGGCGGTCCGGGCGGCGGTAGGGCCGAACCCGCGTATGGTCAGGCGACGACGCCGAAGCCTCCGGTCCACGGGAGCTCTCGGCGGCAGCCAAGGAGATCTGCAGGAATCCGAGGGCCTCGAGTTCCCGGGCCCGGGACAGCGCGCCGGCATCGATGGCTTTCAGCCCGGCGGCGGTGACCACCTCGGCCAGCTGGGACTTGGCCGCGGCGTCGTCCCCGGCCATGAGCACGGTGGTGGGCAGGCCGCCGACGGTCCCGGAGGACAACGTGGCGGCGAGGGTGGTGTTGAAGGCCTTGACCACGCGCGAGTCCGGCAGCGAGGCGCTGAGTTCGGCTGCCGCCGAGCTATCAGAGGGCACGGTGAGCGAGTCGAAGGTTTCAAAGTTCACCGGGTTGGTGATGTCGACGACCACCTTTCCCGCCAACTGATCGCCGCGGTTGCGGACGATGTCGGACAGGGCGGGGTACGGCACTGCGAGGACAACAATGTCGCCGGTTACGGGTCTGGTGTCATCGTGGCCGAACGTCTCGACCACGTTTCCGCCTTTGCTGACCACGCTGGAGATGGCCTGGCCCATCTTGCCGGTACCGATGATGCTGACGTTTGCCACGGGAACGCTCCTCAGATCTGCCGGAATGCCTGAACGTACGAGCGAAACGGTAGCAGCATGGCACCGGGGGTCAAGGCTTGCAGCGGGATAGTGCTGGTGGCCTCAGCCGGTGTAGCGGGTCCTAGTCGAGGTGGGATTCCTGGGTGATGCCGTAGGGCACCTCGTCGCTCAGTTCCACGGTGAACTGCCCGGGGCCGGTGCGGGTGACCAGTATGCCGCAATCGCCGTCGAGGGCGGCGATTTTCTGCAATTCTTCCACCGCAGCATTGAGTAGATCGTGGGCCTCGGAGGCCGTCTGTGCCGTCAAAGACTTGGTAGCCAAAGTCGTGGCCATGGTTCTGCCTTTCGTGACCGGAGGCTGCCGCAGAGGAGAAAGAAAACGGTAGCTTGCGGCCGGAACGTGGTGCCCATGCGGAACGGTGCATGGAGGTTTACATTGTGCCATTCCAATGGACATCAGATGAATTTTCAAGCGGCGTGGCGGACAACACTCCTCTCGCGACTTAGTACCGCTGGCGCGGGTTTGGCGGGGATCGGCGCCAGAGGAGTGTGGCGAAGAATACGTAGCGGGGGCAGACGTTACGGGGCGGGCTGCCGATAGTGGGAAGCATGAGCTACCGCCACATCCCTTCAGCTGCCGGCCTGACCGTATGGGGCATCGTCCTCTTCGTTGCAGGAGGTGCATTGAGCGGATGGATGTCGGCCTCGGCGGTCCGCGAGTCCTTCCTGGACGCCACCAGCGTGTTCTACAGCTCTGACGCGGACGTCTACACCGGCTTTGCGGTGCTGTTCGCGATGGTTTCGATTGCCGGCTTTGTGCTGCTGACGGCAGGGGTTTCCCGCGCCGTGAAGCGTGCCGACCAGCGGTACGACGGCTGGTTCCGGACGCTGCACCCGGGGAGCCCGGCGGCACCGCACTCTGCGCCGTTGCCGGCGGCGCCGGTTCAGGGCCACGAACGGGTTCAGGGCCACGAATGCCCTCATTCACACGGCGCGGGAATCCCCACCACGGGCATCCCGCCGATGCCGAGGCGCGGGCCCTCGCAGACCGGCCGGTAGCGGCAGCCGTCGTCGACTATTTGGCCTAGAAAGGGTTCAGCAGCCGGTGGACGAACTGCCGGGTGCGCTCTTCCTGCGGCTCGCGCAGCACCTGATCGGGGTGGCCGCGTTCCACCACCACGCCGCCGTCCATGAACACCACTTCGCTGGCCACCTCCCGGGCGAACGCCAGCTCGTGGGTCACCAGGGCCATGGTCCAGCCTTCGTCGGCCAGTTCTTTGATCACGTGCAGCACGTCGCCCACCAGTTCGGGGTCCAGCGCCGAGGTCGGCTCGTCGAAGAGCAGCAGCGAGGGTTTGAGGGCCAGCGCCCGGACAATGCCGACCCGCTGCTGCTGGCCGCCGGAGAGCTGGTGCGGGTACTGGTCTTCCTTGCCGGTCAACCCCACGCGTTCCAACAGCGACATGGCCTCACGTACTGCCTCGGCCCGGGGCCGCTTCTGGACCTGGACAGGGCCCTCGATGATGTTCTGCAGCACGGTCATGTGCGGAAACAGGTTGTAGTGCTGGAACACCATGGCGCTGCGGTCCCGCAGCTCGGAGATCTGCTTGCGGCTCACCGGCGAGCCGAAATCGACGGCGGGTCCGCCCGCGAAGGCGACCCGTCCGCCGTCGGGAATTTCCAAGCCGTTCAAGCACCGCAGCACGGTGGTCTTGCCGGAACCGGAGGGGCCGATCAGCGCCAGCACACCTCCGGTCTTCACCGCCAGGTCGATGGACGTCAGCACCTGGTTGCTGCCGAAGGACTTGCGCAGTCCCTCAACGGAGAGCACCGGACCGCCGTCGGCGTCGGAAGGCCCGGCGGGCGGCACATCAGTGGGCGACATAGCGGTCCAGCCTCTTCTCCAGTCGGGTCTGTCCGGCGGACAGGACCAGGCAGAACACCCAGTAGACCGCCGCGGCCTCCATATACAGCAGCAGGAATTCCTGGCTAAAGGCGGCGATCTCCTGGGCTACCCGGAACGCTTCGGTGACCAGGATCAGCGAGGCGAGGGACGTGTCCTTGACCAGCGAAATGAAGGTGTTGGACAGCGGCGGCACGGAGACCCGGGCCGCCTGCGGCAGGACGATGCGCCGGAGCGTGGTGGTGCGGGCCATGCCGATGGTGTGTCCGGCTTCCCACTGGCCCTTCGGCACGGACAGGATCGCGGCCCTGATCACCTCTGCCGCATAGCCGCCCACGTTCATCGAGAATGCGATGATCGCGCTGGGCCACGGCTGGAGCACCACGCCGATGGTCGGCAGGCCGTAGAAGATCACGAACAGCTGCACCAGCAGCGGAGTGCCGCGGATGACCGAGATGTAGGCCCGGGCGGCCCCGGCCAAGATCCGGTTGCCGCCGATCCGCATCAACGCGAGGATGAGCGCCAGGACCAAGCCAATGGCGAAACTGGCCAGCGACAGCGGGATGGTGCCGGTCAGCCCGCCCTGGACAATAGGCCAGAACGAACTGCGCAGCAGCTCCCAGTCGATGTTCATACGGCTACGTTAGCGTCTTGCTCCTGTTTACTTGGTGACGTCTGCGCCGAAGTACTTCTCGGAGATTTTGGCCAGCGTGCCGTCCTCGCGCAGCTCACCGAGCGCCTTGTCGAACGCCTCCACCAGGTCCTCGCTGCCCTTCCGGAAGGTGAAGGCGCTCTGCGACTCTTCATCGGTTTCCGCGGCCACCTTGATGTCCTTGTTGTCATGGCTGGCCTGGTAATCCAGGTACGTGAGCTTGTCGTTGACGGTGGCGTCCACGCGGCCCTGCTCCAGCAGCGAAACGGCCTGCGCCCAGCCCTCGACCGACTGGACCTTGGCGCCGGCCTGCTCGGCGAGCTTATACCAGTTGCTGGTGAGCGACTGCGCGCTGGTCTTGCCCTTCAGATCGGCCAGCGAGGCAATATCGCTATTATCGCTCTTCACCACGACGACGCCGGTGCTCACCGTGTAGGGGACGGAGAAGTCGTACTTGGCCTGGCGATCTTCGTTGATGGAGACCTGGTTGGCGATCACGTCGAACCGGCCGGCATCAAGGCCGGCGAAGATGGCGTCCCACTGGGTCTCCTCGAACTTCACGTCCACGCCCAGTTTCTCCGCTACGGCCTCGACGATCTCGACGTCGTAACCGGTCAGTTCGCCGTTGCCGCCCTCGTGGAAGCTGAACGGGCGGTAGGTGCCCTCGGTGCCCACGGTGATCGCGCCGGCGTCTTGGATCTCCTGAAGCGAACTGGCTGCGGCGGAGGTCGACGGCTGAGACTCCGACGGCGCGGAGGTGCTGCAGCCGGCCAGCACTAGGGCGGCAGCTGCGGCGGCACCGAGTACGGACAAACGACGACGAATCATGGTGGAAATTCCTTGTGGTCTAGGACGGTAAGCCTGCCGGTGGGATGGCCGGCGGACGCTGAACGCTAGCACGTACAACAACGGCCACCTCAAGATATGTTCCGAACTGTGTCGGTACTGTGAGCAGGCGCACGCTGCCCGGGGCGGCGGCACGCTGCCGCGCCGTCACTTGGCGGCACGCACCGCCGTCGTCCTTCGGTCAGTCAGCCGCCACCCGGACCCGCAGGGCGCCCGGATCAACGCGCATGGAGAGCCGGGAACCCAGGCCAATGTGGTCCCCGTCCAACTGCATCTCCTGCGGCCGGCCGGCGGTGATCACCACTTCCTTGCCCTGGTAGTAGTCCACCGACGGGTCCACGCTCCGGCCGCGCTTGGCGAGCCCGGCCAGCACGCCGAGCCAGCCGAGCCGGCCGCGCGGAGAAATGGTCATGATGTCCAACAGCCCGTCATCGATCTCCGCGCCGGGGAACATCTCGAATCCGCCCTGGATCTTGCCGCAGTTACCGCCCATCACGCTGCGCATCCGAAGGGTGATGGGTTTGCCGCCGTCGATGGAGAGCGTGGCACGGACCGGTTTGCCAGGGAGATTGCGCAAACCTGCCTCCACGTAGGCGAGCCAGCCGATTCGGTCCTTGAGCCCGTCATCCGTGCCGCCAATGACGGCGGCGTCGAAGCCGAGTCCGGCCATGACCAGGAACACCGCACCGCTGCCCGAGCCGTCCACCGTGGCCAGCACGGCGTCGATTTGCCGCTCGCGACCGGCCAACGCGATGCGCACCGCGGTCTCCGGGTCGTCCACCGGCAGGTCCAGATTGCGCGCCAGCAGGTTGCCGGTGCCCAGCGGGATCACGCCCAGCGGCGTATCCGTTCCGGCCAGCCGCCCGGCCACGCGCCGCACGGTGCCGTCACCGCCGGCGGCGATGACAAGATCGACTCCGGCATCCATCGCCTCCTGCGTCTGTCCGGCACCGGGATCCTCCAGTGTGGTCTCCATCCACAGCGGCGGCTGCCAGCCGGTTTCGGCGCACGCATCCTCGACCAGCGCCACTAGATCAAAGCTGAACTTCTTCGATGGATTCCAGACCACCGCGGCACGGCGGGAGCCTGAGGGAGCGAATTCGGTCATGATGTCCTTATCTGGGTCCTGTCCGGCCGGCGCCGTGGCCTTGCAACCCGACGAAACCCATTCAAGCAGGATTCACCGGACGCCGTCGGCTCGACATCGCCTCGGGGCGATTATAAGTTCAAACTGGACAATCCCGGATCCAGGAGAAGAATGCTTCGGCGCGCACTTGCACTCATCATGGCCCTGCTGCTGACGGTGGCGGTGGCTGCTTGTGCTCCCGAGCGGGAATCGCCGGACCCAACCGCCCAGGCGCTGGCCGAGGGGCTGACCGCCAAAGACGTCTCGACGGTGGCGTTCGCCGATGCCACCGGGGCCCAGGTGCAGGAGCAGCTCGCCGCGCTAACCAAGGATATGGACGAGTGGCAGCCCGACGTCACGGTGACCGGCGTCGAAGAAGTCGAATCCAACCTCTTCCGCGCCACTCTTTCCTATGACTGGCCGGTGCCGGACTCGGAACAGGGCTGGAGCTACACCACCACGGCGGACCTGCACTATGCGGACGACCGCTGGCAGGTGCGGTGGACACCGGAGGTCCTCGAACCCTCGCTGGCTGAGGGCGAGCGGCTGGTGCTGGCCACCAAAGAGCCGCAGCGCGGCCAGATCCTCGACGCCGACGGCGACGCGATCGTCAAGAACCGCCCGGTCAAGATTGTCGGGATCGACAAGGCCGGGCTAGACAAATCAGCCGCCGAGGACTCCGCCCGGGAGCTGGCAGCGCTGGTGGACGTTGACGTCGCTGGTTACGCGAAGAAGGTTGCTGCCTACGGTCCCGAGGCCTTCGTTGACGCAATTACCCTTCGCGAGGGCGCCTTCAAGGAACTAAACCAGGGGAAACTGGAGGACATCGACGGCTTCCTGGCCGTGGACGACCAGATCCCGCTGGCGCCCAGCCGCACCTTCGCCGGGCCGGTGCTGGGCTCCGTCCGGGAAGCCACGGCGGAGGACATCGAGAAGTCCGAAGGCAAGGTGGTGGCGGGCGAGACGGTCGGCTCTTCCGGGCTGCAGGCGGCCTTCAACAAGGAGCTCTCCGGCACCCCGGGAGTTACGGTGTCCGCCGTCGCGCAGCCGGCCGAAGAAGGCACCGAGGCGCCGAGCCGCCAGCTGTTCCACCAGGACCCGGCCGACGGCAAGAACCTGAAGACCACGCTGGTGCCCGACCTGCAGTCCGCTGCCGAGGACATTCTGGCCGACGTCAAATCACCAAGTTCGATCGTGGCGCTGCGGCCGTCCACGGGCGCCGTCCTCGCGGCCGCCAACGGGCCGGACAGCGAAGGCTACAACACCGCGTTCCTGGGCCAGTACGCGCCCGGTTCCACCTTCAAGATCGCCACGGCACTGGGCCTGCTGCGCAACGGCATGACCCCGGATTCCACCGTCACCTGCGATCCGGACCTGGTGGTGGATGGCCGCACCTTCGAGAACGCGGACAGCTACCCGGCGGCCTTCACCGGCAAGATCACCTTGACCGAGGCCATCGCCCACTCCTGCAATACGGCGTTCATCTCCGAACACCAGAAGCTCTCGCAGGACCAGCTCGCGGACGCCGCCGGTGCCCTGGGCGTCGGCATGACGGCCAACCCCGGGATCGAGGCCTTCTTGGGCACCGTGCCGCGCGAAGACTCCGAGGGCACCGCGCATGCCGCCTCGATGATCGGCCAGTCCCGCGTGCAAACGTCGCCGCTGTCCCTCGCCACCATGATGGCGGCCGTGGTGAAAGGCGGATTTGTGGTGCCCACGTTGGTGGACGGACACGATCCTGAGGCCAAGCTCCCGGACGTGCCGAAGCTGACCGAGAAGGAGGCCGAGCAGCTGCGCACCATGATGCGCTCGGCCGTGGTGGACGGGTACTTGGCCAACTTGACGGACCTGCCCGGCAAGCCCGCGATCGGCAAGACTGGGACCGCCGAGTACGGCTCCGAAAATCCGCCGCAGACCCACTCCTGGGTGATCGCCGGCCATGGCGACCTTGCCATTGCGGTGTTCGTGGAGGACGGCAAGCTCGGCGCTGAGACGGCCGGCCCGCTGGCCGAGGCCTTCTTGGAAGCCGCTGCCCGCTAGGCATCACCTAACGACGGCGATGCCCCCTTCAGGTGCGTGTTCGGCACTTGAAGGGGAGCACCGCCGTCGTCAGCGGCAGGCCGGCGAGGCCGCCCGCTCTGTGCGGTTCCGCCTACCAACGGTGGGCAACATCGACCACCAGCCGGGACATGTTGCCCGGGCCGTCCAGGGTGAAGACCCGGAACGGCAGCCGGGCGCGCACGCCCAAGCCGATGGTGGTGTAACCTTCGAAGCTTCCGCCCCAAGCGAGCTGGCGGAAGGTGGTGTAACCACGGATGTTGGCCAGTTCCTTCGGGTTGGCGGGCTGGTAGGTGGCGCGGCCACGGGAGTTGTAGGCCGGTGCCTTGACCACCACGGCCAGATCCGCGCCGCCGCGCAGCGGGATCACGCGGCCGGAGCCCTGCGCCCGCACCGTTCCGTAACGAACGGAGTAGCCGGCAACATCACCGCGGAGGTCGATGACCATGCGGTCGTAGCAGGTGTGCCGCCCGGTGCGGACATTGGTGATCGGGGCGGTGGTGCTCCCGGGCACGGATTTTGCCCCCGATCCCCAGGAAATCCCGCAGTAAGGGGCTGCCGCCGCAGGGCCCGGCGCCACCAATCCCAGCCCAAGGACCAACAGGATCACGGAAAGCCATGTGGGGAATTTCCTCATGGCACACCGCCTTTCATCGGTAAGAGATGCACTCAGGATAAAAGCGTTTTCCACCGCCGGACCCGGCCATTCTGAGATGACGCTGAAACCGTTACGGCGCACTGTTTCCGCCGGCGTTTCCTTGATCTTCCGGTGACCGGCCCGTTTGGCCCGCCCCCACCGGGAACCGGACCCTTACGCCGTTTCGTAATATTAATTACAAGGCTGTAATTAGCGCACGACGAGTGGCATACTTTCAGCGTTAGCCGGTTCCGGACCCCCATAATATCGGGCCGGCGAATCCCCCAAAGTGCCAGCCCCGCGTGAACACGCCGCGGGGCTGGCCGATTTAAACGACACATCGCCCGGGCGGAGGGGCTACGGCCGCCGACAGGGAAGCCTGGTCAGTCCGACCTGACGTCCATCACCACGGCCGACGTGATCCGGCGCAGGTCGTCGAAGCCGATCGAGAACATGGCACGATGATCACCGGCGCCGGCCCACAGCACGGGATGGCCGGCCAGGGACCGATCCAGCACGGTGCGGATCGGCTCGGGGTGTCCCACCGGCGCCACGCCGCCGATGGCTTGGCCGGTATGCGTGAGGACGAAGTCCGCATCCGCCCGCCGGATGCGGTCCATTCCCAGCGCGGCCGCCACCAGCTTGGTGTCCACCCGTGCGGCTCCGCTGGCCAGGATCAGCAGCGGGCTGCCGCCGGAATCAAACACCAGGCTGTTGGCGATGGCCGCCACATCGCAGTCCAGCACCCTGGCCGCGTCCGCGGCGGTGGGAACTTCGTCGTCTAACACCGTGACGGTATCCGCGACGCCGCGTTCCACCAAGGCGGTCCTGACGGCGGCTACTGGGTTATTCATGACCCGATCGTACCCACGGAGCCGGAGCCTCAGGCCACATCGAAGCCGCTGAGCCCGCCCGTCGCGGCCGCGTAGCTTGTTTCAACGGCCCTGACCCGGCCCGGCGTGCTGCCGGATTCGAGTGCGGCCACCAGTTGCTCCACCGCATCCCGCGGACCCTCGGCCACCACGCCGACGGTTCCGTCGGGTTGGTTCACCGCGGATCCGACCAGCCCCAACTGCTCGGCCTGGTCACGGGTCCAGTAGCGGAAGCCCACGCCCTGGACCCGTCCGCTCACGGTAGCGCTGAGGCGGACGTTCCGGCTTGTCCCGTGTTGTTCGTCCATGCGTCGCTCCTCACGGATGTGTGTCCAGCGTACGACGGCGGCGCCTCGCCTCAGGCGGTGCCGGAACCGTAGGGGCGGGTGATTGCCTCCAGAAAATGGCCGGACGGATCGGTGAAGTAGACGCCGCGGCCGCCGTCGTTGTGGTTGATTTGCCCGGGCCGGCTCCTCGCTGGGTCGGCCCAGTAGTCAATTCCAGCCGACTGGATGCGGGCGAAGATTCCGTCGAAGTCGTCTTCGCTGACCAGGAAGGCGTAGTGCTGGGGCTGGACGCTCCCGTCTGCGGCGGCGTAGTCCAGCGCCACGCCGCCCTCCAGCGCGACCGTCATGAAGTATCCGAACATCGGCTGCGGCGGACCGAGTCCAAAGATTTCCGCAAAGAATTCAGCCGACGCCTTCTTGTCCGCGGCATACACAATGGTGTGGTTGAACGCGACTGCCATGAGGCTCTCCGATGTGCGGCGCCGGACCTCCCGTGTCCCGTCCGGCGGTTCCGGCTCTATTCAACTCCGCGCCCCACTGTTGGACAAGCTCCTCCTCAAGCAGCCATGGCGCGTTAAAGCAGTAACGGACGATCCGGCACTTCGATGGGTGCCGGCGTCGTCCGCCCGTGGGATGGTGGTGCTGCTCTTTACGGCTGCTGGTCAGGCAAACGCCAGACCGTGCAGTCCTGGGTGCTGATGGCGCGCCGTGAACCGTCGGCGTCGCGGATCCAGACCAGGCCGACCCCCGGGGCGGTGCGGTCGACGCGACCACGGTACTGGACGGCGTTGTCCATGCGGGCCTCGACCGAATCGCCACGGCGCAGATGCCCGAGGTTGCGGATCCGGGTGGGAGTGGAACTGACCAGTGGGGACTGACCTGTGGTGGATAGTGTCATACATGACCTCCTGTGTAGCGGGCGGGAAAAGGGGTGCCGTAGTAGGCCGGACCAGCTGTGAGGCCGGCCTGCCGCGGCAACGTTCGGGGACTGCGGGTTAGGCAAAAAACCGGTTCATATCGGCCGGAGAAAGCGCTAGCAATGGGGGCGGGGGAGCAAGGCGGCAGGGCGCGGGAGAGAACTTCTCCGCTGATCTCCTGCTCCAAACATGCTGATCCCTCGATAATCCGTTCGCAGTTTCACCCAATAGAACGGGCCGTCAATCGGGTTTATTCCGCTGCAGGCAAAGATATTTCGTTTTACTGCTGCGCGCTCCGCGCCGCTTGCCCCCGACGGGGGCGGACTTGACATATACCCCCAGGGGGTATAATTTGGCGATACCGGAAACCGGCGTCCGACCGCTCTTCGTCGCTACGCCCTGAAGGTCCACACAAGCGCACGGCGCAAGGCCCTCCTGCAGGAATCCTTGGCCGATGTCGCGTCTCGAGTCTGTTCACGAGGAGATCAGCATGTGTGGCACATCGGCCCAAACCTCTCTGCCGTTGCTCAACGAGTCCGCAGGCCCGGCAGTCTACAGCCCAACTGGGTTCAGCATCCGAGCCCTCTAGCAGGCAGTAGCGGAAGCAGGATACGAGTTTGCCGGCGCGGTCTAAGCTGCCGGGCAGAGGAGACCCCACCATGAACCACGATCAGCAAAGCCACAGCCAAAGCCAAAGCAATTCGGCGTCCGGCCACAGCAGCCGCCACACACCGGTTTCGGAAGCCTCGCACCCCGACCATGGCACGCACGGGCAGGCAATGCCCGCCGGGCATGTCCATTCGGCTCTCGACGACGAGCACACGGTCCACCAGCACGGCCAGCATGCCGGGCACAGCACGGCGATGTTCAAGAACAAATTCTGGCTCAGCCTGGCCCTGTCGATTCCCGTAGTCTTCTTCAGCCCGATGTTTTCGCATCTGCTCGGCTACGAAATCCCGGATTTCCCGGGGTCGACGTTGATTCCTCCCGTTCTGGGCACCGTCATTTTCTTCTACGGCGGAACACCCTTCCTTAAGGGCGGCTGGACGGAGCTGCGCAGCAGGCAGCCCGGCATGATGCTGCTCATCGCGATGGCTATCTCGGTGGCGTTCGTCGCTTCGTGGGTTACCACGCTGGGCATCGGGAACTTCAACCTCGATTTCTGGTGGGAACTGGCCCTGCTGGTTGTCATCATGCTGCTGGGGCACTGGATCGAAATGCGGGCGCTCGGTTCGGCCCGCGGCGCGCTGGATGCGCTGGCAGAACTCCTCCCGGACGAAGCCGAACGCATCACCGAGGCGGGAACGGAAAAGGTCCGCATCTCGGACCTGGCGGTCGGTGACCTGGTGCTGGTCCGCTCCGGGGGACGCCTGCCGGCGGACGGCGAAATTGCCGAAGGCCGGGCAGAGCTGGACGAATCGATGATCACCGGCGAGTCCAAGACCGTACCGCGCGGCAGCGGGGAGAAGGTGGTGGCCGGGACCATCGCCTCCGACAGTTCCTTGCGGATCAAGGTGACGGCAGTCGGTGCGGATACTGCCCTCGCCGGCATCCAGCGGCTCGTGGCTGAAGCCCAGGCGTCGTCCTCGAAGGCCCAGGCGCTGGCCGACAAGGCGGCGGCCTTCCTGTTCTACTTCGCTCTTGGCGCCGGAATCATCACCTTCATCGCTTGGGTGTTCCTCGGCAGCCCCAGCGAAGCGGTGATCCGTACCGTGACCGTCTTGGTCATCGCGTGCCCGCACGCGCTGGGCCTGGCGATCCCGCTCGTCATCGCGATTTCCACCGAGCAGGCAGCCAAGGCCGGAGTGCTGATCAAGGACCGGATGGCGTTGGAACGCATGCGCACCATCGACGTGGTGCTGTTCGACAAGACCGGCACGCTGACGAAGGGCCAGCCCGCGCTCACTGGCGTCGCCACAACGGCCGATGGCGGAGAAGACCTGGTCCTCGCCCTCGCGGCCGCCGTGGAGGCGGACAGCGAACATCCGTCCGCACGTGCAATCGTCAAAGCAGCGCGGGACCGCGGCCTCAGCATCCCGGCGGCGACCGGATTCGCGTCCCTGACCGGCCGTGGTGTCACCGCCCGCGTCGACGGATCCCACACCGCCGTGGGTGGCCCCAACCTCCTCGCGTCCGAGGGCCTGGAAGTCCCGCGGGAGCTGGCCGAACGCACCCGTGCCTGGGTGGAACGAGGAGCCTCGGTGCTCCATGTTGTCAGTGACGGACGCGTCGTCGGTGCGGTCAGTTTGGAGGACGAAGTCCGCACCGAATCCCGCCAAGCCATCGCGGCCCTGCAGGACCGCGGTATCCGGGTCGCCATGATCACCGGCGATGCCCAGCAGGTGGCGGATGCGGTGGCGGC
This sequence comes from Arthrobacter sp. Dra40, assembly GCF_059091905.1. Classification (NCBI taxonomy): domain Bacteria; kingdom Bacillati; phylum Actinomycetota; class Actinomycetes; order Micrococcales; family Micrococcaceae; genus Arthrobacter; species Arthrobacter sp. Dra40. The sequence continues at coordinate 17,966 of NZ_JBNHHB010000037.1, read as the reverse complement.
GGAGCTGGGGATCGACGAAGTCTTCGCCCAGGTACTTCCCCAGGACAAGGACAAGAAGGTCGGAGAGCTGAAGTCCCGCGGACTGAAGGTTGCCATGGTCGGAGACGGGGTCAATGATTCTCCGGCCCTGGCCAGAGCCGAGGTCGGTGTAGCGATTGGTGCCGGCACCGACGTTGCCGTGGAGTCGGCAGGAGTTGTCCTGGCCGGCAACGACCCGCGGGCCGTGATGTCCATGGTCGAGTTGTCCCGGGCCAGCTACCGCAAGATGATCCAGAACCTGGTCTGGGCCACCGGCTATAACGTCATCGCCGTCCCGCTCGCCGCCGGGGTGCTGGCCTTTGCCGGCGTTGCGATCTCTCCGGCGGTCGCGGCGATCCTGATGTCAGCGTCCACCATCGTCGTCGCACTCAATGCCCAGTTGCTGCGGCGCATCACGCTAAACCCAGCGGACATGCAATAGCCGCGAAACCAGCAGGCGGGCCGAACTCCGGCCCGCCTCTGGGCTCGCGGTGGCTCAGTCCCTGGGCGGCAGTTGCTGCAGCGACCAGGTGTTGCCGTCCGGATCGCTGAAATACACGAAGTGTCCCCAAGGCTGTTCGTCCACGTCACTGGCTTCGACACCGCGGCCGATGAGTTCCTGCCGGGCGGCCGCTGCGTCGGCCACCACCATCTGCAGGCCCCGCTGGGAGCCGGGCGTCATCTCCGTAATGCCGTCGCCGATCACAATGGAGCAAGCGGACCCAGGCGGTGTCAGCTGCACGAACCGCAACTCCGGATTCACCTGGTAATCGTGGTCCGCATTGAAGCCCACCTGCTCCACGTAGAATCTCTTGGCGCGGTCGACGTCGGTGACCGGCACGGCCACGAGTTCGAGTTTCATCTCCATGTCGGACACCTTAATGCCGGCGCCGCGCGGGGGATAGGGAAGGGGCCGCAGTGGCGGTCAGTGCCTGCCCGTTACCAGGCAGAGCTGGTACCCCTCGGACTTTTCGAACAGGCTGCGCGGGTGTGAGCCGTTGTTGGCGAGCCAGACGATGTCCGCATCGAGCGTTACCGCATCAATCCGTCCGGTCCGCAGCATCATTCCGTCCTTGTGGACTTCCACCATGGTGCCGGGAACCAAGTCCCAGTTTTCGAGCGGGGTATCAGGCATTGGTGCTCCTCAAGCTGGTCATCGGCCGTTGCATCTCTCTTCAACAATGCGGGCGGACCGTGGCGGCCACAAGAGGACCGGCCCGATGTTTACGACGAATTCACACAGGTCGTCGTGCTAGGCCGTGGCGCTCATTCGTGAAGTAGCTTCGTTCGGACAAGTGCTCCGGCGAGCTGTACAAACACACTGAACTGCGTTCGCCGGCTTTCCAATCAGCTTCCGTGGGGGAAAGTGCCCTGAAGCTGTAAGCGGAAGCCAGCTTCTCAGCGTGCCGTTCAAGGAAATCGGCGCACAACCCGACGGCACCGCGTGCAAGCGCCGGCTCTCCCGGAAAGGGCTGGTTCGCATGGGTGACGACGCCGAAGACCTCACTTTCGTGTGGCTCGCCGCAGGGCACGGGAAACAGGGCAGTCTGGGTGGGGCCGGAGGAATACTCCCAGTCGAAGAACACACAATCGCCGGGCAGGGCGGCGCTCAAAGTCGACGGCTTGGTTCCTGCCTTCCACTGTTCTGTCAGGAAGCTCTCAATGTAGGCGGCGTTGGCCGCGGAGTCCTCTTCGCTGAGGGCAACCTCCGGCTCAGCGGAGGAGTCCATCGAGGGACCGGACGGCAGAGGAGTGGCGAAGCGGCCGGACACCGGGGCAACGCCACTCGCAGAACCGGACGGTCCGCTGCCGGCGGTCGGCTTCGCCGTCGTGCTCTCCGTTCCAACAGGTGCAGCACTAGCGTCTGGTGCAGCAGGCCCCGAACATCCGGCGAGCAGCAACCCGCCCATCACCACGAAAGCGGCTGAAAGCTGGATCCGCATGGTCCCCCGATGTCAGCGCTGAGGCCGCATTCGAAGGCAGCCGGAACGTCAGCAGCCTAGCAGGGCAGTGCCGTTTGATCCGGGATGCCGACGCACTGCCGGCGCGATCACCCGGCGGTTGCAGCAGCGGCGTCGGCCGTCTTCTTCCGGTAGATGGCCAGGAAGGAGGAAATGCGGCGCACCGCTTCTTCGATGTCCTCCACCGACGGCAGGATCACGAAGCGGAAATGGTCCGGCGTGGGCCAATGGAAGGCGGAGCCGTGCGAGACCAGGATCTTCTGCTCCTCCAGCAGGTCCAGCACGAACTTTTCGTCGTCCTCGAAGGGATAGACAGCGGGATCGAGCCTGGGGAACAGGTACATGGCCCCGGCGGCGGGGACGCAGCTGACACCGGGAATCTGGTTGAGCAGCCGGCAGGCCAGATCGCGCTGTTCGCGCAGCCGTCCACCGGGCTTCACCAGGTCGGCGATGGACTGGTAGCCGCCCAAGGAGGTCTGGATAGCGTGCTGCGCCGGCACGTTCGAGCACAGCCGCAGCGAGGCCAGCAGCTCCAGCGATTCCCGGTACGCGGCGGTCTCGGCGCGGGGGCCGCTGATGGCCACCCAGCCGGCCCGGTAACCGGGCATCCGGTAGGCCTTGGACAGCCCGCTGAAGGTGAGCACCGGCAGGTCCGGGGCTACGGACGCGGTATGGATGTGGACGGCGTCCTCGTAGGTGATCTTTTCGTAGATTTCGTCGGAGAACAGCACCAGGTCGTGCTTGCGGGCCAGTGCCGCGAACTGCTCCAGCACGTGCCGTGGGTAGACGGCGCCGGTCGGGTTGTTGGGGTTGATCAGCACGATCGCGCGGGTCCGCTCGGTGATTTTGGCTTCGACGTCCGCCATGTCCGGCCACCAGTGGTTGTCTTCGTTGCACAGGTAGTGGACGGCCTTGCCGCCGGAGAGGGTCACGGATGCGGTCCACAGCGGGTAGTCGGGTGCGGGGATCAGCACTTCGTCGCCGTTCTCCAAGAACGCCTGCAGCGTCATGGAGATGAGTTCGGAGACCCCGTTGCCAATGAAGATGTCCTCCACACCGATCTGCATCAGGCCCTTGGTCTGGTAATACTGCGAGATCGCCGTGCGGGCGGAAAAGATGCCCTTGGAATCGCTGTAGCCCTGGGCCCCGCGCAGGTGGTGGATCATGTCCACCACAATCGACTCCGGCGCCTCCAGTCCGAACGGCGCCGGGTCCCCGAGGTTCATCCGCAGGATGCGGTGGCCCTCGGCTTCCATCTTCTTGGCCGCGTGCAAAATCGGGCCGCGGAGCTCGTATCGGACGTTCTGGAGTTTGCTGGAATGCTGCATCGGACGCATGCCCTATGTTTTCATATCCGGCACAGAGCGCTCATGTGGTGTTCAACACGGCTGGTGTTCAGCACAGCGCCGCGTGGGCGCCCCGACGGCGGCAGGTCTGGTGCCCGATGCCGTAAGGGCCTAGCGTGATGAACCTCAACGCGGAGCATCTACGGAGGAACGCCATGAGCCTGAAGCACATCAACCCGGCCGGCATGTTCCGCAGTCCGGCTTTTTCCCAGGGCGTGCTCGTCGACGGACCAGGACGACTGCTGGTTGTCGGCGGCCAGAATGGAGTCAATGCCGACGGCGAAATGGTCAGCGACGACCTCGCCGGCCAGACCAGGCAGGCAATGCGCAACGTGCTCGCAGTCCTCAAGGAGGCGGGCGCCACGCAGCAGGACGTCGCCAAGCTGAATATCTACCTGGCCGCCGGACAGGACCCGAACGAAGGGTTCGCCGCCGCGGCCGAGGTCTGGGGGCAGGTGCCGACGGCGATCACCGTCCTGCAGGTGGGCTCCGCCCGGCCCGGCGTGCTGGTGGAGATCGACGCCCTCGCGCAGGTCCCGGAGCAGTCCTGACGGGCGGGCTGCAGTCCTGATGCTCCGCTGCCCTGGCGTAGCTCTGTCCTGAGAGGCCGGCGGGAATAGCTGCTGCGGCGGCACGGTTGGGGCTCATCGTGAGTAAGCTCTTTGAACCCGCTACCCTGACCACCCCCGACGGTACCGGACTGCAGCTGCGCAACCGCACGGTACTGGCACCGATGTGCCAGTACTCGGTGAGCGCACGCGATGGAGTGCCCAACGACTGGCATCTGGTGCACCTCGGTGCCCGGGCCGCCGGCGGCTTCGGGCTCGTCGTCGCCGAGGCAACCGCCGTGGTGCCCGAGGGTCGGATCTCCGACCGGGACGCCGGACTGTGGAACGATGCGCAGCGCGACGCCTGGAAGCCCGTAGTGGACTTCGCCCACTCGCAGGGGGCGGCGATCGGTATCCAGCTGGCACACGCCGGCGCCAAGGCCTCAACCTACCCTTGGTTGCCCGCGCAGGCCGAGGGCTCCATCCCGATGGACGACGGCGGCTGGGAGACGGTGGGCCCCTCAACGACCGACATCTTCGGGTTGCAGCGGCCGCACGCCATGGACATCCCCGAGATCCAGGCGTCCGTCCAGGCCTGGGCGGACGCTGCCCGCCGAGCGGACGAGGCAGGGTTCGACGTTGTCCAGATCCATGGTGCCCACGGCTACCTCATCCACCAGTTCCTCTCGCCGCTGACAAACCACCGTGAAGACTCCTACGGGGGCAGCTATGAAAACCGCACACGGTATGCGCGCGAGGTGATCGAAGCGGTGCGGGCTGTCTGGCCGGACCACAAGCCGCTGGCGATCCGGCTCTCCGGAGACGACTGGGTGGAGGGCGGGTGGCGGCTGGCCGACACGGTTCGCTTTGTCCGCGAGGCGCGGGAGCTCGGCGTCACCGCGTTCGATCTCTCCAGCGCCGGCATCGGGGCCTACCACGGACCCTCCGGCCCAGGCTTCCAAGTGCCGCTCGCCGCCGCGGTGCGCGAGGCGCTGGAGGGCACGGATTCGTTCGTCACCGCCGTCGGGCTGCTGACGGACCCGGCGCAGGCGGAACATGTGGTGGTCACCGGGCAGGCCGACGGCGTGAGCGTTGGCCGCGCCGCGCTGAAGGACGCACACTGGCCGGCGAACGCGGCGAAGGTCCTGGGAGTCGCCCGCGACGGGAACCCACGCGCGGACCAGTACTGGCGCGCCGCCTGGTAGCCGGAGGCGCCACGACGGCGGGGTGCGCCGCCGTCGGTAGGCGCGCCCCCGTCGTCGTACTTTATTTGTTGGGGCGGACGCGGTGCTTGCTGACGATGGAGACCCGGTTGAACGCGTTCATCGCGACCGTGATCCAGCTGACTGCGGAGAACTCCTCGTCCGTGAGCTGTTCACGGGCGGCGGCGTACTCCCGTTCCTGGCTGTGGTGGGCCGGAAGTTCGGTCAGCGCCTCGGCCAGGGCCAGTGCCGCGCGTTCCTTGTCCGTGAACACTTCGGTGTCCCGCCATGACGGAAGGACGGACAGCCGCTGCGCCGTTTCGCCCTCGCCCAGCGCAAGCCGGGTGTGCATGTTCAGGCAGTAGGCGCAGCCGTTGATTTGCGAGATGCGCAGGTTGAGCAGCTCCACCAGCTTCCGGTCCAAGCCGGCCGCGTCGGCGGCCTCTCCGACCTTGAGTGCCAGACCGTTGAGGGCGCGGTACGCCGCCGGGGTCTGCTTGTCGATGTAGATGTTGGCGAGACGTTCGTCGGTGCTCACTCAAGCCTCCTGATACTGGGGTGAACTCCCATTCTGGCACCCTGCCCGCCGGGGCCCGAGAAGAGTAGCGTGTGCCCCATGGAATTCGAGAAGCCGTTTACGGAGCCCACCGGCCGCCGGATCCGGGTCCGGCTGGGCGGAGGCTTGGTGGCGGACAGCACCCGGGCCAGGCTGCTGGTCCAGTACGGGCGGGGCGAACTGCCCACCTACTACCTGCCGCGGGAGGACGTGGCGGCGGGAGCGCTCTCCAATCCGCGCGCCGGGTCGGGCGGACAGCAGGTCTGGGACGTGGCCCTCGGCAGCAAGCGGGCGGAAGCCGGCGCCTGGGAGCACCCTCATCCCACCGGAGGGCTGGCCGAACTGGCCGGGCACGTGACGTTCTCCTGGCGGCAACTGGAATGGTACGAAGAAGACGAACGGGCGCTGGTGCATGCGCGCGATCCCTACAAACGGGTGGATACGCTGCGCAGTTCGCGCCGGGTCCAGGTCTACCTTGAGGGTCAGAAGGTGGCCGACAGCATCCGGCCGCTGCTGCTCTTCGAAACCCACCTGCCCGTCCGCTACTACTTGCCGGCCGAAGACGTGCGGACTGACTTGCTGGAGGCCAGTGACACCGTCACCAGCTGCCCCTACAAGGGCCAGGCCCGGTACTGGTCCGTCCGGCTCGGCCAGAACATGGTCCGCGACGTGATGTGGAGCTATCCGGATCCGATCCCGGAAATCCCCAAGATCCGGGACCTTTTCTGCTTCTTTAACGAGCGCGTGGACCTGGTGGTCGACGGCATCCCGCAGGACCGGCCGGACACTCCCTGGTCCTGACTCGGCACTTGTTCTTCGGCGGCACCGGACCCGAGGTCCGGGGCGGCCCAGAAATGCCGGCCTCACCTGGGGCCTGCTTCTGCGGCTTATACCTTCTTCTCCGCGGAGAAGAAAAGACTTTTGAGCATTTTTCCCACCCTAAACCGTTGCACAATCAGCATGCTTATGTTTTCTTTGGGGAGAAGCAGTTCTGGTCCCGCACTTCCCTGAGTGAGAGTGGTCTGACGATGCATCGCGACGAGGATGACTTGCAGGTTTTGTTCCGCAGAGCGAGGCGCGCCAAGGGTTCCTTGCGGGCGGCATTGGAAGAGGAGCTGTTGCTGGGGCACCTAGGCATCGCCGAAGGAATTGCCCGCAACTATTCGGGTCCGGGCCGCGAGATCGACGACCTGCAGCAAGTGGCCCGGCTGGGACTGCTCAAGGCGGTCCGTGGCTTCGACCCAGACCATGGCGCCGACTTTGCTGCCTATGCCGTCCCCACCGTGCACGGCGAGCTGAAGCGGTATCTGCGGGACAGCTCGTGGATGGTCCGGCCGCCGCGCCGTCTTCAGGACCTGCGGACGGCCGCCATCAAGATGACGCCGGAACTTGCGCAGCGGCTGGGCCGTGAACCGCGACTCCAGGAATTGGCCGGTGCGCTCGCGGAAAGCCCGGACACGGTGGCCGAAGCGCTGAATTGCCACGGCAGCCTGCGGCCGGAATCGCTGGACGGAACCCCTGAAGGGCAGAGCCTTGCCGAGTCGCTGGCAGTGACGGACGGCGGGACCGAACGAACCGAGGAACTGCTGATGCTGCGGGGCGCTATCCGTGAGCTCCAACCCCGGGAACGGCAACTGCTCTTTTACCGCTACTTCCAGGAAGAATCGCAGCGTTGCATCGGCGAGCGCATCGGGATGACGCAGATGCAGGTGTCCCGGGCGCTGGCCCGGATCCTGGTCAAGCTTCAGCGCCGGGTGCTGGGAGAGCAGTCAGTGCCGGCCCGGCAGCCGATGCGGACGGCGTAGCCACCGGAAGCTGCGCAACCGCCGTCAGCACGTCGTCGGCGCTGACGGCCAGCAGTGCCGGGTCGGGGTCCACAGCAAACGTGTCGCCCAGCCGCACGCTCTCGTCAGTCAGGACGGTGTGGGGTCCCGGGGGCGGCCCCCACACGCCGACCGGCGCGGGACCGAAGATGACGACCGAGGGCCTGGCGTAAGCGGAGGCCAGATGGGCCGCGCCGGTATCGGCGGAAATGACGACGGCGGCCTCGGCGATCGCGGCCGCAAATTCCGCCAGGGACAAAGTGCCAGCGACGACGGATTCCGGCCCCAGCCCGGCCAGCTCCGCGACAGCCTGTGCCCGCGGCCGTTCGGCCGCGCTCCCCGTGAACAGGATCCGGTGCCCCCGGGCTGCCAGTTCGCGGGCGACGGCGGCGAACCGCTCGGCCGGCCAGAGCCGGCTGCCGTAGGCGGCACCGACGTGAAGGACTGCAGCTCCCGGGCAGGGGCTCGGCACCACCGGCTTGTTGAGCCGGTAGTCCAGCGGATCAGCCTCAATCCCGTGCCACTGCAGCAGACGGGCCCAGCGCTCGCGTTCGTGCATGCCCTCCGGCCAGGCAGGGCCGTTCCAGCCCGGCGCCCGGTGGCCGATGCGGAACGCGGGCCGGAGGGCTTCCAGCCTGCTGCGGCTCTCCGGGCCGTTGCCGTGCAGGTTCACGGCGATCTCCACGCGGCCGGGCGCCAGGGCCACCGGGACATCCAACCCGTGCGTGGGCAGCAGGTCGTCCACGGATCCGGTGAGTTCAAGGAGGGGCCGCAGCCATGCCTGGGCGGCGTAGAGAATCCGGTGCTCCGGGTACGCCGCGCGCAGTGCCCGCAGCGCAGGAACCGCCACCAGCAGATCGCCCAACTTCAGCGCCCGGAGCACCAGCAGCTCCGGCCGTCCGTCGCGTTCCAGTTCTTGGGGTTCCGCCACTACGCCCTTCCTTCCAAGCCGGCTGTGGCCCATCCTGCCAGATGCCCGCAGCATCCGCTTCCCGCCCCACCCTGCCGCCGGAGGGTAGGCGCATGGCAAAACCAGTAGCAGCAAAGTGTTTAGGTCGCGGCTTTGCTGGGAACAGTGCTGGTATGAGCGCAACCGCAGTCTCCCCGCCGCGCGCCATCCTGTTCGACCGGGACGGCACGCTGGTCACGGACGTGCCCTACAACCCGGACCCGGCGAAGGTCCGGCCGGTAGCCGGCGCCCGGGCCGCGCTGGAGGCGGTCCGGGCCGCCGGGCTGCCATGCGGAGTGCTGACCAATCAATCAGGCATCGGACGCGGGCTGCTGAACCGGGAGCAGGTCGACGCGGTCAATGCGCGGGTCGAAGAGCTGCTGGGTCCCTTCGACGTCTGGGAGATCTGCCCGCACCATCCCGACGACGGCTGCCGCTGCCGCAAACCGCAGCCCGGGATGATCCTGGCGGCTTGCCGCCGGCTGGGGCTGGATCCGTCCGAGGTGGCCTACATCGGGGACATCGGGGCCGACGTCGAGGCTGCCGCCGCGGCCGGCGCGAGCGGAATCCTGGTTCCGACGCCGGTGACCCGGCGCGAAGAGGTCGAGGCCGCCGAGCTGGTGGCAAGGAGTCTGGCCGAAGCCATCACCCTTGTGCTGGATGGCCGCCCGTGAGCCGCGTGCTGGTGGCGCGGCTGGACAGCGCCGGAGACGTGCTGCTGGCCGGCCCTGCCGTGCGGGCAGTGGCGGCCGGCCGCGGCGGCGGCCCGAACGACGTCATGATGCTGTGCGGGCCGCAGGGCAAAGCTGCCGCGGAACTGCTGCCCGGCGTCGCCGAGGTTTTCAGCTGGGCCAGCCCGTGGATCGTGGACCCTGCGCCGCCGGCAACCCAGGACCACGTTGCGGCGCTGGCGGACTGGGTACGGAAAACCCGAATCTCTGAGGCCATCATCCTGACCTCCTTCCACCAGTCGCCATTGCCGCTGGCTCTGCTGCTGCGGCTGGCCGGCGTCGGGCACATCACCGGGGCCTCAGTGGATTACGCCGGCTCGCTGTTGGACCGGCGGCTCCGACCGGGCGAAGACTTTCCGGAGGACCAGCCGGAGGCCGAGCGTGCGCTGAACATCGCTGCAGCCGCCGGCTACCGGCTGCCCGCCGGCGACGACGGCCGGCTGCAGGTACGTGACATTCCGGATACCTCGTTCCTGACCGGCGACGAGCCCTATATCGCGGTGCACCCCGGCGCGGCGGTTCCGGCCCGGGCCTGGCCGCCATTGCACCACACCGCCGCGGTCGAACTGCTGATCGGCGCCGGATACCGGGTGGTTGTCACCGGCGGGCCGCAGGAACAGGAACTGACGGCCACCGTGGCCGTGCCCGGTGCGCTGGATCTGGGCGGGCAGACCGACCTGCGGAGCCTGGCGGGGGTGCTCGCCGGAGCCTCCGCCGTCGTCACTGGGAACACCGGACCCGCGCATCTCGCTGCCGCCGTGGGCACCCCGGTGGTGTCCCTGTTCGCTCCGGTGGTGCCGGCGATCCGCTGGGCGCCCTACAAGGTTCCGCTGGAGCTGCTGGGTGACCAGCATGCGCCGTGCCGGTTCAGCCGTGCCCGCATCTGTCCGGTCCCCGGGCATCCCTGCCTGTCCAATGTGGCCCCGGAAGAAGTGCTGGAGGCCGTGCAGCGGCTGACCCGCGGCGTGACGTACCTGTCGGCCCGGAGAAAGACGAGGAACGCGTGAAGATTTTGCTCTGGCATGTCCACGGTGGCTGGACCGATGCTTTTGTGCGCGGACGCCACGAGTACCTTCTCCCTGCCACGGCCGAGGGCGGCGCGTGGGGTTTGGGACGCGCCGGCCGCGACTGGCCGCCGGCGGTGCGGGATGTGGAGCCGGGCCGGCTCCGCGACGAGGAACCCGACGTGGTGGTGCTGCAGCGGCCCGAGGAGATTGAGGAATGCGAGCGGTTGCTCGGCCGCCGGCCGGGACGGGACATTCCCGCGGTGTTCCTGGAGCACAACACGCCCAAGGGCGATGTGCCCAACTCGCTGCACCCGCTGGCCGACCAGCAGGACATGACGATCGTGCATGTCACCCACTTCAATCGGTTGTTCTGGGACTGCGGAACGGCGCGGACCACCGTGATCGAGCACGGCATCGTGGACCCCGGCAAGCTTTACACCGGAGAGCTGGAACGCCAGGGCGTGGTGGTCAACGAACCGGTACGCCGCTGGCGCGTCACCGGGACGGACCTGCTGCCGGCTTTCGCGCAGGCGGGGCCGCTGGAAGTGTTCGGCATGGGAACTGACCAGCTGGCCGCTGCCACCGAGCTGGGCGCCGACCAGCTGCGCATCCGCGGGGATCTGCCGAGCCACCGGCTGCACGCCGAGCTGGCCCGCTGCCGCCTCTACCTGCACCCGCTGCGCTGGACGTCGCTGGGCCTGGCGCTGCTGGAAGCCATGCATCTGGGCATGCCGGTAGTCGCGCTGGCCAGCACGGAGGCGGCCCGCGCGGTTCCGCCGGAAGCAGGGGCCATCTCCACGGACGTGGACCAGCTGCGCCGCCAAGCAGCCCGCCTGCTCAAGGACCCGGACGAGGCCGCCGCCCGCGGCGCCGTCGCGCGCGAGGCGGCGCTGCAGAACTACGGACTGCAGGCTTTCCTGGACAACTGGGACAGCCTGCTGGCCGAGACCACAACCAGCACCGGACGGGCCATGGCCGCCAACGAGAGGAGAGAGCCGTGAGGATATCGATGGTTTCCGAACACGCCAGCCCGCTGGCCGCGCTGGGTGGGGTGGACGCCGGCGGCCAAAACGTGCACGTGGCGGCCCTCTCCGCAGCGTTGGCCCGGCGCGGGCACAGCGTGAGCGTCTACACCCGCCGCCACGATCCGCTGCTGCCGGCCCGGGTGACCATGCGGCCCGGGGTGGAAGTGGTCCACCTCAACGCCGGCCCGCCGGAACCGGTCCCCAAGGACGAACTGCTGCCGTTCATGGGGCAGCTGGCCGACGGCATCAGCGCTGACTGGGCGGAGACCCCGCCGGACGTGGTGCACGCGCACTTCTGGATGTCCGGCGTGGCTGCGCTCGATGCCGCCCGCCGCCCGGGCGGCTGCCCGGTGCCGGTGCTGCAAACCTTCCATGCGCTCGGCACCGTGAAGCGGCGTCACCAGGGCGCACAGGACACCAGCCCGGCGCAACGGGCCTGGCTGGAACCTTCCGTGGGCCGCGATGTGGACCGGATCATCGCCACCTGCTCGGACGAGGTGTTCGAGTTGGCGGCCATGGGCATCCCGCGCGGCAATGTGTCCATCGCCCCCTGCGGCGTGGATCTAGGACTTTTCACCGCCGACGGCGAGGCCGAACCGCGCGGCCGCACCCACCGGATTGTCACGCTCGGCCGGCTGGTGCCGCGCAAGGGCATCGATCTGGCGGTCCGGGCCCTGCGGCTGCTCAAGGACCAGGGCATCGACGACGTCGAACTGCTGGTGGTCGGCGGGGCTGCCGGGGCGGCGGGGCTGGCGGCCGATCCGGAAGCCCAGCGGCTGCGCGGCCTGGCCCGGGAACTCGGCGTGGAAGACCAACTAGTGCTGCGCGGCCAACTGGCGCAGGCGCACATCCCGCCGGTCCTGCGCAGCGCCGACGTGGTCATCTGCGCGCCGTGGTACGAACCGTTCGGAATTGTCCCGTTGGAGGCAATGGCCTGCGGCGTTCCGGTGGTCGCGGCCTCGGTCGGCGGCCTGATCGACACCGTGGTGGACCGGAAGACCGGTCTGCACGTGCCGCCGCGCGATCCACAGGCGGTGGCGGACGCCGTGGCCGAACTGCTGGCCAATCCGCAACTGCGCCGCGAGCTTGGCAAAGCCGGGCAACAACGCGTCGCCACCCGCTACTCCTGGGACCGGGTGGCGGCCGACACCGAGAAGGCCTACCACTTGGCGATCAGCCGGGGGGCGGGTGCAGTCGCCGCCGGAGCCCGGCAACTGGAAGGAGAGGCACTGTGAAACGCGCAGTTTCGGGCGGCAGCCCCACAGCCGCCAGCACCGGCGCGCTGACCGCTGCCGCGCCCATCGCCGCGGCCACGCCCTCGGCCCGGACCGACGCCTACCTGCGGCCGCCGGGCCCCGCACTCGTCCCGGTGCCGTCGGCTCCCGGTCGGCACGCCGGAACCGAGGCGGTGGACGCCGTGCTGGCACACCTGAAGGCAGTTGAGCCCGCGGTGGAATCGCTGCGAGCCCAGGCCGGCCAGCTGGCGGGCTGGGGGACCGAGCTGGCCCGGCGCTTGTTGGACGGCGGGCGGCTGCTGGCGGCCGGCAACGGCGGTTCCGCCGCGGAAGCCCAACACCTCACCGCGGAACTGGTGGGCCGTTTCGACGGCGAACGGCAGGCCTTTTCCGCCATCTCACTGCACGCGGACACCTCGGCCGTCACGGCGATTTCCAACGACTATGGCTACGACCATCTCTTCGCCCGGCAGGTGCTGGGCCACGGGCGGGCCGGCGATGTGCTGCTCCTGCTGACCACCAGCGGCAAGAGCGAGAACCTGCTGCGCGCGGCCGAGGCGGCCCGCGGCATCGGCGTCACCAGTTGGGCGCTGACCGGCAGCGCCCCGAATCCGCTGACCAGGCTCTGCGACGACTACGTGGCCGTGGACGCGCTACCCGCCAATGTGCAGGAGGGCCACCTGATGGCGCTGCACGCCCTGTGCCGGGCATTCGACGCCGAGGTGGCGCGGCACGGCAACGCCGGCGCGGGAGCGCAACGCGGGCCGCACAGCGGGGCGGCCCGGTCATGAGGATTGTGGTGGTGGGGGACGTCCTGCTTGATGCGGATGTGGAAGGGGCAGCGACCAGGCTGAGTCCGGACGGACCGGTGCCGGTGGTGGACGCTGCCGAAACGACCTACCGTGCCGGGGGAGCGGGGCTGGTTGCCCGGATGCTGGTCCGTGACGGCCGGGACGTCGTCCTGGTTACGGCATTGTCCGACGACGATGCCTCCTCGCGGCTGCGCGAGGCCCTAAACGGCATCCGCCTGGTCGCCGGCCCGTCCGGGGCGCCGACGCCGGTGAAGACCCGCATCCGCGCCGGCGGCCAGTCGGTGGTCCGGGTGGACGAAGGCTGCGCACCCGCCCCGTTGCCTGTCCCTACACCGGACATGCTGGAGGCGCTCGGGACCGCCGACGCCATCATCGTGGCGGACTACGGCCGCGGTCTGGCGGCTGCACCCGCACTGCGCGATGCGCTCGCGCCGCTGGTGCACCGGATCCCGGTGGTCTGGGATCCGCACCCGGCCGGCCCGGATCCGGTCGAGGGCGTGGTTGCGGCGACGCCGAACCTGCCGGAGGCGCTGCGGATGGCCGGACTGGCGAAGGGCGGAACCGGCGAAGCGGCGCTCGCCGCCGCCGAACTCCGCTTACGCTGGAACAGCCGCGCCGTCGTCGTCACACTGGGCGCGGAAGGAGCGATGGTGCAGAAGGAGGGGGAACTGCCGCAGGCAATTCCCGCCCCCGCGATGGGCGCGGCCGATACCTGCGGGGCGGGCGACCGGTTCGCCGCCTCGCTGGCGGTGGGGCTGGCCTCCGGGCGCCCGCTGACCGCCTCGGTGGAGGACGCGGTAGGGCAGGCTGCGGCCTTCCTCGCGGCCGGCGGCGTGGCCTCACTCCGCCGCGACGCGGCGCCGGTCCAGCTGCGCGGGGCCGGGGTGGACGCCATGCGCGTTGCCGCCCAGACGCGCGACGCCGGCGGCACGGTGGTTGCCACCGGCGGCTGCTTCGATCTGCTGCACGCGGGCCACGCCAGGACCTTGGCTGCCGCCCGGAAGCTGGGCGACTGCCTGATCGTCTGCCTCAACTCGGACGATTCCGTCCGCGGCCTGAAGGGCGAGGAGCGTCCCATCATGAACCAGGAGGACCGCGCCGAGCTGCTGCTGGCCCTGGAGTGCGTGGATGCCGTGCTGGTGTTCGAGGAATCCACGCCGGAAACGGCACTGGAACGGTTGCGTCCGGACATCTGGGTCAAGGGCGGCGACTACACCGCCGACCAGCTGCCCGAAGCCCGGCTGCTGCAGTCGTGGGGCGGGCAGACCGTCACCGTGCCCTACTACCCGGCCCGTTCCACCACCGGCCTGGCCGCCGCTTTGGCCAAGGTCGGCTGAGGCCGGACCATCACCCGTCCCGTGGAGAGAAGAACGGACGCAAGAGCCCTGGTGATCCCGTTTTCTCTCCACCCGATAGCCCGGCGGGAATCCGCCATCCCTGAACCCGAGGAGAAAAACATGAGCAGTGCAGCAACCAACCCCGGCCGTGTCCTGGTCACCGGTGGAGGATCCGGACTCGGAGCCGCCGTCGTGGAAGCGGTCCGGGCGGCCGGCGGCACCCCGGTGGTGCTGGACCGCGACGTGAGCCGGGTCGGCCAGGCCAAGAGCGTGGAGGTCGACGTCGCCGACCGCACCGCCGTCGAGGCAGCCGTGCAGGAGGCCGCCGACACGCTCGGCGGGCTGGACGCCGTGGTGACCGCTGCCGGCATTGACCGCTGCGGACGGCTGGAGGATGTTCCGGCCGAGGAATGGGAGAAGGTCATTGGGGTCAACCTGATGGGCACGGTCTCGGTGGTGCGGGCGGCCCTGCCGTACCTGATGTCCTCGCACGGGCGGGTGATCACGGTGGCCTCGTCGCTGGGGATCAAGGCCGTCTCCGACGCCACCGCCTACTGCGCCTCCAAGTTCGGCGTGGTTGGTTTCAGCCGCGCGCTGGCGGCCGAGACCCGCGGCCAGGTCGGAGTCACCACCATGATCCCGGCCGGCATGAAGACCAGGTTCTTCGACGACCGCACCGAGCAGTACAAGCCGCAGGACGACTCCCGGCTCAACGACCCGGAACGCGTGGCCGATGCCATCATCTTTGCGCTCTCACAGCCGAAGGGCTGCGAAGTGCGCGAGATGGTTATTTGCCACGAAGAAGAAGACTCGTGGCCCTAAGCTGACGGAGATCCGCGTAGACATTCTCTGCGCGGATCTCCCGCGTCAGGGAGAATTCGTGCGGGCAACGGTCGGCCGTCCAGCCCACCTGGGTCAGGTCCGCCGCGCAGACCGGGCAACGCGTCATCCAAGACATGTGGACCCGGTGCATGGTCCGGCCCAGCGCCCCGGCCATGATCAGGTTGCCCACCCAGTAAATGCCCACCGTCGGGGTGCCGACGGCCTGGGCCAGATGCCGCGGCCCGCTGTCGTTGCCCAGCATCACGTCGCTGGCCCGCAGCACCGCGGACAGCTCATCCAAACCCAGGCGGCCGGCCACGGAGCTGATGCTGCCCCCATTGCCGGATTCCGCTCTCTCGCGGCCGTGTTCCACCACCTCGTCGGCGAGCGCAGCGTCGGACGGGTCGCCCACCACCAGGACCTGGCACCCGTCGTCGGCCGCCCACGCCGCCACCCGGCCAAAGTACGACGCCGGCCACCGCCGCCGCTGGTCGGTGGCACCCGGGTGGATGGTCACCAGCGAGGGCCGTCCGTCGTCGAGCAGCCCGGCCAGCAAAGCTTCCTCATCGGCCAGCGGCTCCAGCTCCGGCTGGAGCGAGGCCGGGGCCGCGCCGGCCAGGCCCACCACCTCCAGCGCACGCAACACCTCGTGCTGGTAATAGAGGTACGGGATGGACCGCTCAAGCGCCGCGGCGTCTTCGGTCCGGGTACCCACCGTGTGCCGTGCGCCCAGTTCCAGCAGAAACGGATTCGAAAACCGCCCGCCGCCGTGCAACTGCACCGCCAGATCGAACTGCTCGCCGCGCATCCGCTGCTGGAACTCCGCCACAGCCTGCGGGTCCTCCGGCCCCGGTCGGACGCCGTGCGCGAACGGCAACGCCTCCACCCGGTGCACCGGGCCGGCCCTGCCACGGAACAAAGCTGCATGGGCCTCCGTGCCCAGCAGGGTCAGGGTCGCCTCCGGATAGGCGGCAGCTAACGATTCCATCGCAGGAACCGAAAACAGCACGTCGCCCAGGCCGCCGCCGCGGAGCACCGCAATCTTCCGTACGTTCTCGAAGGGTTGCAGCACCGGGCCGATTCCGAGGCCGTGTCTGGCCTCAGTACTCAACCGCTGGTCGCCGAAAGCGGCGCCGCCTGTGGGGGAATCTGTCATCTCCACCTCCTGGATCTATGCCCGCGGCAGCCGGTGAAGTCCGGCTGCGGGGATTCATCTCTGCGGTAGTCCCGGGACTTCCTGTCTTCCCACAGCCCCTTCAGCCCTGCCCGCCCCCTCGTGCACTTCACCCTAAAGCGCTTATGGGCCACTGGCCAGAGCCCGCAACCGTCTTGAAGGCGTCCATCGGCCCGGCCGGAACCCTGATTTGCCCCGAGAAAACCGAAGACGCGCCGCAGGAATCCGGCTTTGGCTAAACCGTCTGAAAGCGCCCGGCGAGGGGTAGGAAACCAGTACCACGCGATGCGGCAGGCGTTGCCGTCGGCGGGGAATGCCCGCGGCGGGCAGCGCACCGGCGTTGCGTGAACGTGGACCTAGACCAGAGACCAACGGGCCGGACTTGGCCCAGCGTTGGACGGGAGGAGCGATATGACCACCGATTCAGATACTGCCCGGGACCTCGCCTCGCTGGAGGTGTACGACCCCAGGGACGGCAGCCTGGTGGGAGCGCTGGAGGAAACTACTCCCGACGAGGTGCGTGCCGCCGTCGCAGCCGCCCGGTCAGCTCAACCCGGCTGGGCCGGCACTGACGCTGCGGCTCGCGGCGAAATGCTGGAAGCCGCCGCCGCAGCACTGCAGGAGCGCGCCGGTGAGCTGGCCGAGCTGAACGCCCGCGAAACCGGGCGGCCCGAACATGAAGCACTGGAAGGCGTGCTAGCCGGCGCCGGCACCTTGCGGCAGTACGCGCAGCTAGGCCCGGTGCACCGCGGCCGCAGCCTGCGCGGAGGTCAGCTGGCCATCGACTACACCGTCAACGAAGCGCGCGGCGTGGCGGCGGTGCTGACACCATGGAACGATCCGGTGGCGGTGGCGGCCGGACTGCTGGGGGCGGCGCTGGCGGCGGGAAACACCGTGCTGCACAAACCGAGCGAACGCTGCCCGCATCTGGGCGCGCTGCTGGGCCGGATCTTCTCCGACGTGCTGCCGCACCAGGTCATGACCACCCTGAACGGCGGACCGGCAGTGGGTGCCGGTCTGGCCAGCCACCCGGGCGTTGACGTCATCGCGCACGTTGGTTCCAGCCTCACCGGTGCCAGGATTGCCCGGGCGGCGGCGCGTACCGGCGCCCATGTCATCCGGGAGAACGGCGGAAACGACCCGCTGATCGTGGACATCGGCGTCGACCCGGCATGGGCGGCCGAGCAGGCGGCCATCGGCGCGTTCACCAACAGCGGCCAGATCTGCACTTCCGTGGAACGCATCTATGTGCACCGGGCCGTCGCCGGCCCCTTCAATGATGCGCTCGTAGCCGAGGCCCGCAAGCGCAATGCTGGAGGCACAATGGCCCCGCTGGTGGACCGCAGGCTCCGGGACAGCGTCCACGCGCAGGTGGCCGAGGCGCTTTCGCTTGGTGCGGCTGCGGCGGAAGGCGGTGCGG
>NZ_JBNHHB010000036.1:0-48941 GCF_059091905.1 Arthrobacter sp. Dra40 | reverse complement strand
GCAGCCGGTCGCCGCCCACGCCGATCGCCTGTCCGGTCACCTTGGCGGCCGCATCGGAGGCGAGGTAGGCAACCAGGCCGGCAACGTCGTCGGCCGTGCCAAAGCCCAGGTCCTTGCGGAAGAAGTCCGGCATGGCCTCGCCGCGCTCGTCCGCCTCGACGGCCTTCTGGAAGAACGGCATGGTCTTGGTCATAGCCGTGGCGGCCACCGGGATGACGGCGTTGGCGGTGACGCCGGCCTTTTTCATCTCCAGCGCCCAGGTGCGGACCATCCCCACGATGCCGGCCTTGGCGGCCGCGTAGTTGGTCTGGCCGAAGTTGCCGCGCTGGCCGGTGGGCGAGCCGATGGTGATGATCCGGCCGGCCACGCCGTTTTCCTTGAAGTAGGCGTAGGCCTCGCGTGCGCAGGTGAAGGTGCCGCGCAGGTGCACGTTGATCAGCAGGTCGAAGTCCTCGTCCGTCATCTTCAGCAGCGACTTGTCCCGCAGCACGCCGGCGTTGGTCACCAGGATGTCCAGGCCGCCGAAGGTCTCGACGGCGGTGCTCACCAACTGCTTGGCCGTTTCGGTGGAGCCCACCGGAGCGACGACGGCGGTGGCCTTGCCACCGGCTGCCGCGATGCTGGCGACGGCCTCCTCGGCCACCTGTGCGTCAACATCATTGACCACGACGGCGGCGCCCTGGCGGGCAAGCTCCTGGGCGTAGGCCAGACCGAGGCCGCGGCCGCTTCCGGTAACGATGGCTACTTTTCCGGCCAGTGACATTTAATGCTCCTTGTTCCTGCCCCAAAGGGGTACATGGGTTTATGCTGGTCTGAAACCAATGACAACCCATATGATTGAAAAAGTCAATCATATTTCCGGTATCGAGATGTAGCGAGGGAACATGCCCGCACCAACCACGGCCGAGGCGACCGTCTCCAGCCAGCCAACGGCAGGAAACGGCCTTGAGCGGCTGTACACCACGGACCTGGCCAGCGAGATCGAATTCCTCACCGCACGCGCGCGGTCGCTGGGCTCCGGGCGCGCCAACAACATGCTGGCCGAACTTGACTTGAAGGTGCGCTCCTACTCGGTCCTCTCGCTGGCCTGCAGCGGGCAGAACCCGTCGCAGCGTGAACTGGCAGACTTCCTGAGCCTGGACCCCAGCCAGATCGTGGCCCTGGTGGATCAGCTGGAGAACCGCGGCGCCGTGAGCCGTGAAGCCGACCCACGCGACCGCCGGTCCAAGGTCATCGTCCCCACCGCGGCCGGCCGCCGGCTCTACAAGCGCGCCGAAGCAATCGTCCGCCAGGCCTCCGACCAGTCCCTGGCCCCGCTGAACGATCAGGAGCGCGAGACGCTTCGCGACCTGCTCCGCCGCATCGCCTTCTAGCGGGCCAACCACTCCCCCTGCCAGGCCCCTCGCTGCCCCTCCCCGCGACCAAACACCCCTCCCTTCGCAGCCAAACACCTCTCCCTAACACCCCCTCCGAGTCCCACCCCCAGCCCCCCTCATCGACTGCTCAGATAACGCCCTTTTCAGCGCTGAAAAGGGCGTTATCTGCGTACTCGATTTCGGCGGTGTCGCCGGGGTGGGACGCCGGTTAAAGAACCCGGCTAAAGAACGGAGCCGGCCACTTCCACGAAGGAAGTGGCCGGCTCCGGCCGTTTTGGTGCTTGCCTAGCTTGCGCTGCCGGCCTGGGTGGCGGCGGCGGGGCGGTGGCCTTGCTTGGCCCGCTGGATCTGCTCGTAGACGTGGTGGCGCAGCTCGATGAACCGCGGCAGTGCGCGGGTGTTGAGCTGGTCGCGCTCGTCCGGCAGATCGATCTCCAAGTCTTCCTGGATCACGGTCGGCGAGGAGGACAGGATGATCACGCGCTGGCCCAGGTACACCGATTCGTCGATGTCATGGGTGACGAACAGGACGGTCACGCCGAGCTTCTTCCAGACCGTGCGGATCAGATCCTCCAGATCGGCCCGGGTCTGCGCGTCGACCGCGGCGAACGGCTCGTCCATCAACAGCACCTCGGGCTGGTAGGCCACCGCGCGGGCGATCGCCACGCGCTGCTGCATACCGCCGGAGAGCTGCCACGGGTAGGACTGCGGCACGTGGTCCAGGCCCACGGCCTCCAGCGCCTCGTCCACCAGTTTGTCCCGCTCGGCCTTTGCCATGCCGGCGTTCTTCAGCGGCAGCTCCACATTCTCGCGCACCCGCATCCACGGGAACAGCGAGCGGCCGTATTCCTGGAACACCACCGCCATCTTTTTCGGCGGGCCGGTCACCCGGGCCCCGTCGAGCAGCACCTCGCCCTCGGTTGGTGCCAGCAGGCCGGAGATGCACTTGAGCAAGGTGGTCTTGCCCGAACCGGACGGGCCCACCAGGCAGGCCAGCTCCCCCGCCTTCAGGTCGAAAGTCAGGTTGCGCACCGCCTCGATGTCGCCGCCGTCGGTGTGATAGACCTTCTTGACGCCGCGGACCGAGAGCATGGCCTGGCCTTCGGGCAGGGTCCTGCCGGTCGAAACGGGAGTGGTTTCAGGCTGCATTTTCTACCTCTCGCAGGCCGTGGTACCAGCGCAGGATCTTGCGCTCGGTCCATTGGAAGATGAATGACATGGCAACACCGATCAGGCCCAGCACCACAATGCCGGACCACATCTCCGGAATCGCGAAGGAACGCTGGAACTGCACGATGGTAAAGCCCAGTCCCGAGGACGAGGCGAACATTTCGGAAATGACCATCAGGATCAAACCGATCGACAGGCACTGGCGGACACCGGCCATGATCTGCGGGCCGGCCGAGGGCAGCACCAGGTAACGCACCCGGGCCCACCCGCCGATCCCGTAGGTGTGGGCCGAATCCGAGAGCACCGAGTCAATCGCCCGCACACCCTCGATGGTGTTCAGCAGCACCGGCCAGATGCAGCCGGAAATGATGACCACAACCTTCATCGAGTCGGTGATGCCCATCAGCAGCATCAACACCGGAATCAGCACCGGCGGCGGGATCGCACGGAAGAACTCCAGCACCGGCTCGGTGAAGTCACGCAACCATTTGACCGAACCGATCAGCAGGCCGGCGGCAATACCGATCACGATCGCGGCAATCACACCGATCAGCAGCCGGCCGATCGAGGGCAACACATCGGTGAGAATCCGCTCACCGAACCAGGTCTCGGCGAACGCGTCCGCGAGGGTGGCCGGGGTCGGAACGAAGAAGTTCGTCGTGCCCAGCGTGGAAGCCCACCAGATCAGGACCAGGATCACCGGCAGGGCCAGCCCGTAGGCAATGCCTTTCAGGACTTTCACACGATCACCTCGGAACGGATGGAGGAATGCCAGGACAGCGTCTTGCGCTCAATGAAGCGCATGAGCAGGTTGATCAGCACACCGATCAAACCGGTGGCCAACACCAGCGCGTACATGCCGGAAATCGCCCCGCCGGACTGTGCCAGCGCGATTTCCCGGCCCAGGCCCGGGGAACCGATCACCAGTTCGGCCGTGATCGCCAGGATCAGCGCCACCGCAGCCGCCAACCGCACACCGGTCATCAGATACGGCAACGCGGTGGGGAACACCACGTAGCGGACCCGGGCGAACCGGCCCAGCCCGTAGGACTTCGCGGTCTGCATCGCCACGTTATCCACGTCAGCCACCCCGTAAAGCACCTGGATGAAGACCTGCCAGAACGAGGCGTAGACAATCAGCATCAGCGAGGACTCGATCTTCACCCCGAACAGCAACACGGCCAACGGAATCAACGCCACCGACGGAATCGGCCGCAGGAACTCCACCGTGGAATTAGTCACCTTCCGCAGGAAGTTGGACGAACCGATGATGAAGCCCAGCACCACGGCCAACAGCACCGCCATCAGCAAGCCCAGGAACCAGGCCAGCATGGTCTCGCCCACAGCCAGCCAGAAAGCCGTCAAGCCGAAGTCGTTGAACAGCATCGCAATGACCTCGGAAGCCGGCGGCAGGAAGCGCGCTTCCACAATCCCCACCCGCGGCACCAATTCCCACACCAGCAAAAACGCCAGAATCCCGGCCAACCCCAACAACTGCTTCGTCGGCCGCTTCTTCGCCGGGCGCCTGCGCGACCGGCTGGCCGCGGCACCCTGGCCGTCTGTTGTGACCGCCGGAGCGCTCATGGCAGCAGCCCGTTCCGGTGCGGCGCTTTATTCAGCGCACATTTCATTTCCACTCCTTCTGCCCCGAGGAGAACGGGGATACAGACCGCGCTTGTTCGCTGACCGAACACGCGTTCACTATTTCAAGTGTGGTCGATGCCACTCAGTGACGTCAAACACTCTAGGGCATCGTTACGCAGCCGACACCACAAGACAGTGTTTGACGGTGTCTGAGGCCGATGGATTGAAATTGTCAACGGATTGTGCTTAGAGATTCAGCCGCTTTCGGCCTAACAGGAAGTAGGCCATGGGCCCGATGAAGTTGAGGAATGACGCCGCGAACCACGCTGGCTTTGGCCCGTTGACCAGCGCCTTGGGCCGCCTTTTCAGGTCCCTCAGCGCCGCGGTCTGCAAAGCAATCTGTACTGCGGCCGTCACGGCAACACGCAGCCTCTGGTCCCCGCTCAGATCTTTGAAGGACTTTTTCTTGGTGGCCCTCTTCAGTGCGTTCTTCATGGCGGTCTCCCGGTCTATGCAGGCAGCAGGTGCCCCAAGTCTAGGCGGGCATCCGCGGCGGGAGTAGGGGTTTAGTGGTCCCGTTCGTACCGCCACGGGAGCGAACCGGTGGAGAGCCGGTGCCTGGCCCCGGCGGAAGCCGCCGGCCCCGGACCTGGGTACGCGTCGTCACCCGCCCAGACGATGGTCTGGCCGGTGACCGGATCATCGACCACGTAGCTCTCAAAGTCGAAGGGCTGCGCCCCGCGAGCCGCATCCAAGGCACCGGCCACGGTGGCGAAGCCGGTCAGTTCGTGCAGCGTGACCCAGGTCGGCGGGACCAGTTGCATGCGGCCGGACTGATGCAGGCGGAGCGCTTCCTGCGGCGACAGCCACGCGTAGCCGGCCAGTTCGCCGTCGTTCAACTGGACCTCTCCGGCCGGCGCGGCTGCCACGAAAAACCATGTCTGGAAGCGGCGGACCAGGCTGTGGCGGGGCACCCAGTTGGACAGGTGCACCAGCTCCTGCCCGGCGATCCGCAGCCCGGTTTCTTCAAACGTCTCGCGGACGCCCGCATTCCTCGCCGCTGCCAACTGCTTGGCAAGGCTATTGACGACGGCGGTGCCCGCCACTGCGGGCACGTCGGCTTCCGCTTCGGCCCCCGGATAATCGTCCGGGTCCACCTTGCCGCCGGGGAATACCCAGGCCCCGGCGAAGGTTCCCTTGCCAGGCCGTTCCAGCATCAGGACCTCGAGTCCGTCCGCACCGTCGCGCAACAAAACGACCGTTGCCGCCAGCTCTGCTTGGTTCGCCTGACTGTTTACCGCGTTGTCCACGTCCCCTAGCTTAGGTCCGTGGCCGAAACGTTGGTGCCAGTCGACCGCTTCACCCCACGAGAGGACCTCCAGATGAAGATTGCCGTCTACGGCGCCACCGGCATGGTGGGCAGCCAGATCACCGCAGAGGCACTGCGCCGCGACCATCAAGTCACCGCGATTTCCCGCGGCGGCACCGAGATCGACGGCGCCACGGCCCGGGCGGCGGAGCTCTCCGACGTGAAGACCTACAAGCAGATTGCCGGCGAGCACGACGTCGTCGTCGTTTCCATCCCGCCGTCGCGGACCGGAGATTCCCACGCGCCGTTCGTGGAGGCGCATGAGGCGATCTCCGAGACCCTCATCCCGTCGCGGCTGTTCGTGGTGGGCGGCGCCGGCGCGACCGAGGTGGACGGCGTTCAGCTGAAGGATCTGCCAGGCTTCCCGGAGGACTACAAGCCCGAAGCCACCACCATGGCCGAAGTTTTGGAACTGTACCGCTCCGCGTCCGGCCTGGAATGGACCATGCTGGCCCCCGCGCCGCAGATCGCGCTCGGCGAGCGCACCGGAACCTACAAGCTGGGTGCCGACTCCCCGGCCGGCGAGAGTGTCTCCACCCAGGACTTTGCCGTGGCCGTGCTGGACGAGCTGGAGAACCCGCAGCATGAAAACCGGCGCTTCACGGTAGCCAACTAGGAACACCCTCCCCGTGGCCAGGGCGCCGGCGCTCTTCAGTACCGGCGCCCTGGCCACGCCTACTTTAGGGACAGCAGGCGCTTGACCCGCGGCTTCACTTCGGTGGCCAGCAACGTGATGGATTCGAGCAGGTGTTCATGCGGCAGCCCGCCGATGTCGGTCTGGAGGAAGTGCCGCATGTGCCCCAGGTGGCCGTGCAGATGGACGATGCGCTCGGCCACTTCATCCGGGTCGCCCACGTAGTAGGCGCCCGGGGCATCCGCCTGGGCCAGGAAGGCGCGCTTGTCCGGCGCGGGCCAGCCGCGCAGCCGCCCCATTTCCACGTTCAGGTTGTGCCAGCCCGGGTAGAACCGGTCGAGGGCTTCCTGCTTGGTTGGCGCCACCAGTCCCAGGGCGGCCACGGACACCTTGATCTCCGGACCCGCATGGCCGGCCTGGGCGGCGCTGCGCCGGTACAGCTCGGCCAGCGGCGCGAACCGGTGCGGGGCACCGCCGATGATCCCGTAGGAGATGGGCAGCCCCAACTGTCCGGCCCGGGCCGAAGACCCCGCGTTGCCTCCGGTGGCCAGCCAGATGGGGAGCCGTCCGGCGGCGGGGCGCGGCACCACGGCCAGGTCCGCGATGGCCGGCCGCCGGGAGCCGCTCCAGGTCACTTCGGGCGCGGCGCTGTTGTTGATGGTCGTCAGCAGGTCCAGCTTCTGCGCATACAGCTCGTCGTAGTCGCCCAGGTCGTAGCCGAAGAGCGGGAAGGTTTCGACCGACGAACCGCGACCCGCGGTGATCTCGATCCGGCCGCCGCCGGAGATCGCGTCCGCCGTGGCGAACTGCTGGAAGACGCGGACGGGATCGTCGGTGGAAATGATGCTGGCGGCGCTGCCGAGCTTGATCTGCTGCGTCGCGGCCGCGGCTGCTGCGACGATCGCGCCGGGTGAGGACGCGGGCATGCTGGTGGTGTGGTGTTCGCCGATCCCGAAATAATCCAGTCCGGCGCCATCAGCGTGGACGATCGCCTCGAAGAGATTGCGGACCGCCTCGGACGTAGCGCGCTGCGAGCCGTCCGGATTTAGCTGCGTGTCGCCGAAGCTGTAGGCACCGATTTCCATGCTGTTTCCTGTTCTGCCCGATGACGAAGTCAGGGAAGGGCGGGTTCGTTTGCCCCGGCCAGGAGGCCGCGGAGCTGTTCGGCGGTGTGGGTTGCGTTGAAGATGTCGGTCCCGGGTTGGAAGAGGCGGCCGGCGGACAGCGGTCCGGCATCGATCGGGTCGTAGCCGAGCCGGTCGATGAATCCGGCGACCAGGGCCTTGGCGTCGTCGTCGTCCGAGGCAAGCGCCAGGGCCCGGCGAGCGACGGAGCCGGCTTCGCGGCCGTCCACTTCAAGCTCTCGATAGCCGATGTGGTTCAGCGATTTCACCAGGCGCGCGCCCGCCAGGAAGTCCTGAATGACCTCGCTGCTGCCGCGCGCGTCGTCGTCGAAGTCGGAAATCACACCGTCGGTCTGCGCCCAGTAGTTCATCGCGTCGACGACGATCCTGCCCGCCAACAGGTCCGGACGCAGCGTGCGGTACTTGTGCAGCGGAACGGCCGCGACGACGAGGTCCGCCGCCGCAACTTCGGCCGCCTCGACCGCTTCTGCTCCCGGCGTGATGATCTCGGCCAGCAAGGCGATCTCGGCTGCCGGCTTGGCCGTGGCGATCTTCACCCGGTATCCGGCCTTGAGCGCCTGCCGGGCCACGGCGGTGCCCACCCGTCCCGCTCCCAGAATGCCAATCACGCCAAGGTCCATGTCGACTCCACTTGATAAAAGTATGTTGCTGGACAGACTATATTGCCAACAGATTATCTGCGCAACTTCGTGTAACCGGTTATGATGTGTGCCATGACAGGAGCACCAGCAGCGGCCGCCGACCGGACGCAGGACCAGATCCCCGGCGATCTCGGCTGGAATTTGGGCATGGTGCTGCGCGGCTATCAGTCCCGGTTCGAGGAGGCGGTCGCGGACATGCCCGAGGGTATCCGTGGCTACCAGGTCCTCTCCGCCGTCGTCCACCGGGATCCGCCTAACCAGCAGGCGCTGGGCGCACATCTGGCCATCGACCGGACGGTGTTGACGTATCTCCTGGACAAGCTGGTGGCTGCCCGCCTGGTGGAACGCGTCCCCGCGGCCAACGACCGGCGCGCCCGGAAGATCATCCCGACCGGGCAGGGGCGCACGGTGCTCTCGACCTACGAGGTCCGCGTGGCCGCTGCCGAACAGAGACTGCTTTCGGGCCTGGCCGTGGGAGAGGTCGCCGAATTGTCCGGACTCATTCGACGGCTCGCCATGGAGATCCACCGTGCCCAGCCGAACTCCAACCCGTGCGAGGCGATGGACCACCTGCCCTAGACTCGTCCCCATGTGGATCGGCTGGATTGAGTTCGACCTGCTCTTGGGCGACGTGCATTCGCTGAAAGAAAAACGCTCCGTGCTGCGGCCGATCATCGCCGAGGTGCGGAAACGGTTCGACGTTTCGGTGGCCGAGGTCGGCCAGCAAAGCCTCTACCGGCGGGCGGAGGTGGGCATCGGCCTGGTCGGCGCCGATCGGGCCCATGTGGTGCAGGTGCTGGACACGGCCGAAAACTACATCGCCTACCGGCCCGGCGTCGACCTGCTGAGCACCAGGCGGAAAGTTCTCTCCAGCGAGGACTGATGCCCGGCAGCGGGCGCCGGGGGCCGCGGGGGCGCCGGGGGCGCATCGTGCGAGACGGATCTTGGTAGCGTGGATCACGCCAATAATCCACGCCACGTCCGGGAGGACTCCGTTGACCACCCCCGCCACCAACGCGCAGTTCGCCACGGTCGAGGACCTTGTCCGCCACCGTTACGCGTCCGACAAAGCATCGCAGCACCTCGGCATTGAGGTGCTAGAGGCCGAAGAAGGACGCGTGGTGATGGCCATGTCCGTCCAGGACTACATGCTGAACGGCCACCACATACTGCACGGCGGATACTTGTTCACCTTGGGTGACACGTGCTTCGCATTTGTCTGCGAGTCGCTGGGCCGCCCGTCCGTCTCCCGGCAGGCCGAAATCACCTACATCGCCCCCGGGGCGGCGGATTCACGGCTGGTCGCCACCGGAATCGAGCGCACCCGCTTCGGCCGCAACAACATTGTGGACATTTCCATCCACGACCAGGACGGACAGCACCTGGCCGAACTGCGCGTGTTCGGCGTGCTAATCCCGAAGAAGTAGTTCCGCATCCCCGGTACGAAGGAGCCTCTCATGGACACTGTGCCCACGATTGACCTCAATAACGGCGTCGCCATCCCGCAGCTTGGCTTCGGAGTTTTCCAGGTACCGCCGGCCGAAACGCAGCAGGCGGTCGAAGCTGCTCTGGAAGCAGGCTACCGCCACATCGACACGGCTGCCGCGTACCGAAACGAGTCCGGCGTCGGCGCCGCCATCAAGTCCAGCGGAATTGCCCGTGAGGATTTGTTCATCACCACCAAGCTTCGCAACGGCGAACAGGCCAACGCCCGCAGGGCTTTTGACAACAGCCTGCGCGAACTCGGCCTGGACTTCGTGGACCTGTATTTGATCCACTGGCCGGTGCCTTCGCAGAACCTGTACGTGCAGGCGTGGCAGGCGCTCGAAGAAATCTACACCGAAGGGCTCAGCCGGGCCATCGGCGTCTCCAACTTCCTGGCCGAGCATCTGGAGACCCTGCTGGCAGCCGGGGGCCCGGTGCCGGCGGTCAACCAGATCGAGATCCACCCGACCTTCCAGCAACGCGAAGTGGCGGCGCTCAGCCGCCGGCACGGCATCGCCGTCGAAGCGTACAGCCCGCTGGGCCAGGGCGCCGACTTGGAGAGCCGGACGGTCACCGCCATCGCGGCAAAGTATTTGGCGACTCCGGCCCAGGTGGTGCTCGCCTGGCATCTGGCGAACGGCAACATCGTGATCCCCAAGTCCGCCAATCCGGACCGGATAGCGAAAAACCTGACCGCAGCTCGGCTCACGATCGATGCGGAGGACCTGGCCGCCATCACTGCGCTCGACGCCGGCGGCCGCGTCGGCGCCGATCCGGCCACGGCGGCTTTCACCCAGCTCTAGAAACGACGGTTGCCGGTGTCCGCGCTGGACACCGGCAACCGGGCGAAGCTGTTGGGCGCTAGAGCCGGCGGTACTCGGCCACCATCGGGCAGTCGAACGGATCCCGGGCGGAGAGCCCCACCTTGTTCAGGTACTGCACCACAATTCCGTAGGACTTGGGCAGCGACGTTTCCGTGTACGGGATCTTGTGAGTGGCGCAGTATTCGCGCACAATCTCGGCGGCCTTGGCCAGATTGGGCCGCGGCATGCTGGGGAAGAGGTGGTGCTCCACTTGGTAGTTCAGCCCGCCCATGAAGGCGTTGATGGAGCCGCTTCCAAACCGGGTACGGCCGATGATGTTACGGCTGGTCAGGACCTGCCGGCTGAGGAAGTCCACCTTGGAATCCTTGGGGATCAACGGCATGCCCTTGTGGTTCGGCGCGAAGGACGCACCCATGTAGACGCCGAAAACGGCCAACTGGACCCCGATGAAGGCGAACGCCATGCCGGTGGGCAGGAAGATGAAGATCGCGGCGATGTACAGCGACAGCCGGGCGAAGAGGATGGCTAGTTCGCGCTTGCGGCCCTTGACCTGACCGCGGGCAAACAACGATTTGATCGACGTGGCGTGCAGGTTGAGGCCCTCCAGCATCAGCAGCGGGAAGAAAAGGTAGCCCTGGCGGCGGGTGAACCAGGCCATCAGGCCCTTGCGCTCGGCAGCCTGCTCCGGCAGGAAGGAGATGGTGTCCTGTTCGATGTCCGGATCTTTGCCGATGGTATTGGGGTTGCCATGGTGGCGGCTGTGCTTGTTCATCCACCACTGGTAACTGATGCCCACCACGGCGTTGGCCAGGAACCTGCCGGCACGATCGTTGGCCGGACCGGTTTCGAAGACCTGCCGGTGGGCCGCCTCATGGGCCAGGAACGCCAGCTGCGTGAACAGGATGCCCAGTGCGCCGGCAATCAACAGCTGGAACCAGCTGTCGCCGAGCAGTACGAATCCGGTGACCGCGCCCGCCAGCCCCAGCGCCAGCGCAACAAAGAGGCTGATGTAAAACCCCCTGCGCTTTCGCAGCAGACCTGCATCCCGCACCGTACTCAACAGCTGGGAGTAGCCGCTCGCGGCGGAAGAACCGCGCTTGCTACGGGTAGAAGTTGTCGGGGGAGATACAGATATGCTCATGCAGCCTTCAGTGGATCGGGTCCGGCTTCCCAGCCGTGGAGTAGGGCGAGTGCCCCGTAGATGAAGATCACTTTACGGTAGCAACCTGAACGAGTCCTGAACAGAGGTGCCTTGGTAGTGCCATTCGGCATCCCGGCCGCTATCCTGTACAGTGAATCTTGTAGTTGTTGTGTTGCGCATTTGATTTTGAGCAACAGGTCCTTCACCGAAGGATCTGTGCTTCTCTGAACGGCGGACGAAAAACACCGCTGCAAGCGATTCGTGAAGTCCGCGGATCGTGAATTACTCGGAGGAGTACAAAAAATGGCAACTGGAACCGTCAAGTGGTTTAACTCTGAAAAGGGCTTCGGCTTCATCGCTCCGGACGACGGCTCGGCCGACGTCTTCGCTCACTACTCGGCCATCGAGAACAGTGGCGGATACCGCGAACTGCGTGAAGAGCAGAAGGTTGAATTCGAAACCGTGCAGGGCCCCAAGGGCCTGCAGGCTGCTAACATCCGCGGCCTCTAAGACGGCAGCGGCAACGCCGCACTAGTCTTCCAATAGAGCCGGTTCCCACACGGGAACCGGCTCTATTGTTTTGCCGCATTGTTTTGCCGCCTGTTTTGCCGGCAACTTTTTCTCCTACTGGCAGGAACTGGGCATACGGGGGCAAACTGTAGGCATGAGCATGACCCCAGCCACCGCCAGTTCCGGATCCTTTCTGGCCGACATGGTCTTGCAGATCCTCTTGTTCACCGGCATCACCATGTTGTGCATCGGCACTGCGGCTGCCATGGGCCTGTGGCTGATGATCCGCCGGATCCGGCGCTCCCGCAGGCTCCGGAACGGACTGCGCACCGGGACCCTGACCGTGCGCAGCTACACCAAGGACGACGCCGGCCGCCGCCTTGCGCGGCAACGGCTCGGCCTGCAGCGCTCGGCCGAAGCGACGCGACGCGCGTTGGCAGCCGCGTTCGCGGAGAGCCGCTTCGTCGGTGAACTGCCGCTGGTGGCGGACCGGCTGCAGGCCGCGTCCCGGTCACTCGATGAACAGTTGAAGTTGGCCGAAGGGGAGCCGGAGCCGGGAGTGAAGCGATCTTTGGCCGCCAGCCTGGACGGCCGGGTCCAGCAGCTGAACCGGCTGTCCGGCGAACTGCGGCAGCATCTGATGGAAGCCGGCTACTCCGCCGATGCCGAACAGCTGGAACTGGCAGGCAGACACCTGTCCCGCGAGATCGAGGCGCTGCACGCGTGGTCTTCGGCCTACCGCGGCGCTCCTTTCGGCCACAGCACCACGGCCCCGCCCCGCGGCTGGCTGAACGTCCAGCCGCGCCGCCGGCCCGCCCCGGCGCAGCGCCGGCCCAACCCCACCAGGAGCTAATGTGTCCATCAAACGCCGCATCGGACGCATTATCAGTGCCAACCGTACGGCTAAAGAGGCACCGGTGGATCCACTGGCCACCATCGCGGCAAGCCAGCAGCAACAGTTCGACGCGGTGGACCAAGCTCGCCGCAGCGTTGCCGACATCGCCGCTGACTGCCGGCGGATCGAGTTGCTGCTGGACGAGGCCAAGGCGGAGCAGGCGTACTGCGACCGCTACGCCGAAGAGTGCGTAGCCAGGGGCGACGACGACGGCGCCCGCGAAGCCCTGCACCGCAGCATCACCGCGTCCAAGCGGGTCCAAGCGCTCTCCCGCCAGTATGAACGCATGGCCGAACAGTGGCGCCAACTGAACGGCGAGCTGGGCCGGCTGTCTATTCGGATCGACGAAAGCCGGATGCAGTTCCAGACTCTGCAAGCCCGCCACAGCGTGGCCCAGGCCACGCTCGGCATGCAGCAGGCCGCATCGGCGGCAGCCGGCAGCGCAACCGATATACAGTCGGCCGCACGGGAGGCCGAGCGGGAGACCCGGCGGATCGAGGCAGAGGTTGCTGCCCGGAATGAAATTGCTTGGTCGGACCCGGACTCGCCCCAGGTGCAAGAAGCTTTTGAGTGGCTGGAGGCTGACGCGCACGTGGACGGCCAACTCGGAAAACTCAAGACCAAGGGCAACCAGCCGCCCCGCCCGTGAAACTCCAGGTGCCGGTGAGCTCAAGTCACCAGCGGACGAGGACGTGGCGCGCCGAGCGCTTGTGCTCACCGGTGACAAGGCTTGGTCGCCCCGGGATACCCTTTGACTCATGCCCGCAGAATCTGCCAACAGTAACCGGATGCTTGACCTGGGTGAGGGCTGGAATGCGGGAGGCATTAGCGGAACGCGAAGCCCTCGAGCCCAGCGACGCGGAGGGCGCCAGATGACGGCCGACAAGCCGGTGGTCGCCGTCCTGTACAAGGACAACCTACCGCCGGGAATGGCGGACGTGGAGGCTGCCGCCGAGGTACGGTATGCCACCGCGGACCAACTGGCCGACGCGCTCGATGGGGCGCAGGTGCTCTTGCTCTGGGACTTCTTCTCCTCCGCGCTGGAGGATGCCTGGCCTGCCGCCGGCTCGCTGGAGTGGATCCATGTGGCAGCCGCCGGCGTGGACAAGCTCCTGTTCGAGGACCTGCGGGGATCCGGCGTGGTGGTGACCAACGCCCGCGGCATCTTCGACCGGCCGATGGCCGAATTTGTGCTCGCCGGGATGCTGGCCTTCGCCAAAAACCTGCCCGGTCTGCTGTCCCTGCAGCGGGAGCGGACTTGGCAGCACCGGGAGACCGAGCGGCTGGAATCCAGCCGTGCGCTGATCGTCGGCACCGGTGCGATCGGCCGCGAGATCGCACGCGTCCTCAGGGCCGTGGGCCTGCGCGTCGCCGGGGCCGGGCGCACGGCACGCAGCGGTGACGCGGATTTCGGCGAGGTATACGCATCGTCGAACCTGGCCGCCGTCGTCGGCGACTTTGACTGGGTGGTGATGGTGGCACCGCTGACCGAGCAGACCCGGCATCTGGTCGACGCGCCCGTCCTGAAGGCCATGAAGCCCACCGCCCGGCTGATCAACGTGGGCCGCGGTGCCAGCGTGGATACCGACGCGTTGGTGGAGGCCCTGCAGGCTGGCGCCATCGCCGGAGCGGCTCTGGACGTGTTCGAAGTCGAGCCGCTGCCAGCCGACCACCCGTTGTGGGCGATGGACAACGTGATCATCTCACCGCACCTGAGCGGCGACTCCGGGGGATGGCTGCCGCAGCTCGCCGGCCAGTTCGCGGACAACTTCGGCCGCTACGTCCGCCAACAGCCGCTGGAGAACGTGATCGACAAAAAGCTGGGCTTCGCCGCGCCGTCCTAGACGTGCTTAGCGGGCGCCTTGGGGTTCTGCCGATAGGGCGGAGTGGCTGGTCCGGAGGCTGCCGAAACCGCGCTGCCCAGCTTGACGAGGAGTTCCGCGGCGACCGCGACGGCGATGGCAGCCGGCGCTTTCCCGCCGACGCCCGGCAGCCCGATGGGGCAGCGGATGGAGTCCACGTCCTCGTGTCCTTCCGCGCGCAGCCGCTGGCGGAAACGAGCCCATTTCGCCGTCGAGCCGATCAGGCCAACGTCCAGGCCGCCCCGGCGCAGGGCGGCGTCGCACAGCAGGAAATCCTCGGCATGGTCGTGGGTCATGATGTAGACCTGCGAGCCGGCCGGCAACGCCTGCAGCACCGTCTCCGGCGCCGGCGTGTGGTGGGCCGTGACCGTGGCGCTGCCGGCGGTCACATCGGCCAGCCGGAGCGGATCGAGTTGCCCGGCCCGGCTGTCGATCAGGTGCAGCCGCAGGCGCAGCCGGGAGAGGATCCGGGCCAGCTCGAACCCGACGTGCCCGACGCCGAAGATCGCCACCACCGGATCATTGCGCAGCGGTTCCAGCAGGACCTGCACCTCGCCGCCGCAGCACTGGCGTCCGTGCTGGTTCGCCGCGTGCTCGTTGAGCGCAAAGGTCAGGGTCTCCGGCGCGCCGGACGCCTCGGCGATCAACCGGCGGGCACGGTCGATCACCTCGGCCTCAAGGTTGCCGCCCCCGATGCTATCCCACAGCGCGTCCGCGGCGATGACCATCTTGGCGCCGGCCTCCCGGGGTGCATGGCCCCGCACGGAAACCACGGTGGCGAGCACGCCGGGGCGTCCGTCGTCGCGCAGATTCTGCACCGCAGCGAGCCAGTCCATCATCAGCCCGCCCCCGCTGCGGCCGGCGTGGTGACGGGTGCTGCGCGCCCGCCGGCGGCAGCCCGGGCCTCCTGGACAGCCCAAAACACGGCTTCCGGCGTCGCCGGGCTGGGCAGCTCGAGCGGACGGACTGCCGGCCCGAAGGCAGCAGCGGCGGCGCGCAGGGCTTCGCGCACGCTGAAGGCAAGCATCAACGGTGGCTCCCCCACCGCCTTGGACCCGTACACCACGCCGCTTTCGGTGGCCCGCTCGTACAGGTGGGCGTTGAACTCCTCGGGCATCTCGGAGAAGCTGGGGATCTTGTAGGTGCTGGCCGCCTGCGTTTCGAGCCGGCCGCGGTTGGGCCCGGCGGACGTGTCCCAGCGCAGTTCCTCCAGGGTCAGCCACCCGGTGCCCTGCACGAACGCGCCTTCGATCTGGCCCAGGTCGATCAGCGGGGACAGGCTGTCGCCGACGTCGTGCACAATGTCGGTGCGCAGGAACCGGTAGGCGCCGGTGAAGCCGTCAACCTCCACCTCGGAGACGGCGGCGCCGTAGGAGAAGTACTTGAAGGGCTCCCCCTGCATGTTGGCGGCGTCCCAATGGATGCCCTCGGTCCGGTAGAAGCCTGCCGCGAAGAGCGGCGTGCGCTGGAAGTAGGCCGTGTGCACCAGCTCGGCAAAGGACAGGCTCTCGGTTGAGCCCAGGCTGGTCACGCGGCCGTCCACGAAGCGCACGTTGTAGGGCTGGGTGTCCAGCTTGCGCGCCGCGACTTCGGCCAGTTGCTCGCGGATCTGCTCGCACGCGTGCTTCACCGCCCCGCCGTTGAGATCGGCACCCGAACTCGCTGCCGTTGCCGATGTATTGGGCACCTTGTCCGTCCGCGTCGGGGCCAGCCGCACGAAGTCCAGGGGCACGCCCAGGGCGGTGGCGGCCACCTGGCGCATCTTGGTGTGCAGCCCCTGGCCCATCTCCGTGCCGCCGTGGTTGACCAGCACCGAACCGTCCTTGTAGACGTGCACCAGCGCTCCGGCCTGGTTGAAGGCGGTGAAGTTGAAGGAGATGCCGAACTTCACCGGCGTCATCGCCAGTCCGCGTTTGTGGTGTTCGTGGGTGGCGTTGAACTGCTCCACCGCTGCCCGGCGCCGCTCGACGTCCGCCCGCAATGACAGCTGCGCCCAGATGTCGTGCAGCCGTTCGGCGTGCCGGACCGGTTGACCGTACGGCGTGCTCTGGCCCGGTGCATAGAAGTTGCGACGGCGCAGCTCGGCCGGTTCGATGCCCAGCGCCGGCGCGCAGCGGCCCAGGATGTCCTCGATGACCAGCATGCCCTGCGGCCCGCCGAACCCGCGGAACGCCGTCTGCGATGTCTTGTTGGTCTTGGCGATCCGGCCGAGGACCTCCACGTCGGGGATGAAGTAGGCATTGTCGATGTGGCAGAGGGCGCGGGCCAGGACGGGCTCGGACAGATCCAGGCTCCACCCGCCGTCGGACGTGATGGTGGCGCGCAGCGCGAGGAGCAGCCCGTCGTCGTCGAACCCCACCTCCCAGCTGGCGTGCATCGGATGCCGCTTACCGGTCAGGGTGATGTCCTGGGTGCGGTTCAACCGCAGCCGGACCGGCCGCCCGGTGAGCACCGCGCCGAGCGCGGCGACGGCGGCCAGCCCGTGCGGCTGCATCTCCTTGCCGCCGAACCCGCCGCCCATGCGCAGGCACTGGACGGTGACCTCGCTGTTGGACAGGCCCAGCACGTGGGCGACGATCTCCTGGGTCTCCGAGGGGTGCTGGGTGGAGGACTGGACGAAGACCTGCCCGGACTCGTCAACATGGGCCAGCGAGGCGTGGGTCTCCAGATAAAAGTGCTCCTGGCCGCCGAACTCGAACGTTCCGCTGAACCGGTGCGGCGCGCGCTGCAGCCCGGCCTCGGCGTCGCCGCGGGCCACCACCGGCTGATTTCCCTGGTAGCTGGCCGCATCAATGGCCTCGGTGAGGGTCAGCAGCGACGGCAGTTCCTCGTAGTCCACCTCCACGGCCGCTGCCCCCAGCCGCGCGGCCTCGGCGGTTTCGCCCAGCACCCAGCACACGGCGTGGCCGTGGTACATCACCTCGCGCGGAAAGAGCGGTTCATCGTCCTTGGCACCGGCGTCGTTGACGCCGGGCACGTCAGCGGCCGTCAGCACCCGCACCACACCCGGAATTGCCGACGCCGGCTCTGTGCGCAGCGCCGTCACGTAGGCGTGGGCGTGTGGTGCCTGCACCGGCCACGCATGCAGGCACCCGCGCATGCGTCCAACCAGGTCGTCCGTATAGAGGGCTGTTCCGGTCACATGCAGCGCCGCGCTTTCGTGCGACACCGTCTGTCCCACGGCGGGATTGGTTGGCCGGTCGGCTAGCGACGTCACCGGATCACCTCCAGTTCCGGGGCGCTTTCAGCATAGAAACGCAGCATCGCCTGCTCCAGCATCGCTGTGCGGTAGCGGGCGCTGGCCCGGTGATCGTCCATCGGCGTGCCTTCACCCGCCATGATGCCGGCAGCTTCCGCCGCAATCTCCGCGGTCAGTTCCTTGCCGGTCAGCGCGTCCTCGGTGGCTCTGGCTCGCAGCGGCGTCGCGGCGACGCCGCCCAGTCCAATCTTCAGCTCGGTCAGCACGGCGCCGTCGAACCGGGCCGCGAAGGCGACCGCCACCGAGGAGATATCGTCGAAGCGGCGCTTGGTCACCTTGTGGAAGGCGGTGCTCGGGGCCAGCGGCAGCGGCACCCGAACGGCGCGGATGATCTCGTCAGGTTCCCGCACGCTCTGGCGGTAGCCGGTGAAGTAGTCGCCGAGGGCCACCGACCGGTCGCCGCGTCTTGAGGTCAGCAGCAGGGTGGCGTCGAGCGCCAGCAGGACCGGCGCGGCGTCGCCGATGGGAGATCCGGTCCCGAGGTTTCCCCCGAGCGTGGCGCTGTTCCGGATCAGCCGGGAAGCGAACTGCGGGAAGAGTTTGCCCAGCAGCGGCACCCGCCCGCCCAGTCCCCGCTCCACTTCGGTGAGCGTGAGGGCGGCCCCGATGTCCACGTAGTCGGCCCCCAGGTTTAGGCGCCGCAGCTCCTCCATCCGGTCGATGGCCAGGACTAAGCGCGGGCGGTTGTGCCGCAGGTTCCGTTCAACCCCGACGTCGGTGGCACCGGACACGAGGACGGCGTCGGGATCCTGCTCCAACCGGTCCAGCAGTTCCTGCAACGTTCCTGGACGGAGGAATTCCGCCCCGTCGGAGACGAAACGGGTCAGCCGGACGGCCGGTGCCGGCGCCTCCCGCCGGGCGGCCAGCGGATCCCCGTCGGCAGGCTCATCGAGCGCGAAGGCGGCGTCGCGG
The DNA here is from genome assembly GCF_059091905.1 of Arthrobacter sp. Dra40. Lineage (NCBI taxonomy): Bacteria > Bacillati > Actinomycetota > Actinomycetes > Micrococcales > Micrococcaceae > Arthrobacter > Arthrobacter sp. Dra40. The sequence goes on along the minus strand of NZ_JBNHHB010000036.1, from coordinate 30,134 downwards.
ATGGGCCGGTAGCCGGTGCAGCGACACAGGTTTCCGTTCAGCGCGTGCAAGTCGAAACCGTTGGGGCCATGGTGGGGCTCCGGCTCGCCGGCGGCGGCGGCGGGCCGCCGTTCGGGACGGTAGTACTCGGCCGCCATGGCGCAGACAAAACCGGGCGTGCAGTAGCCGCACTGGGAGCCGCCGCGGTCCGCCATTTCGCGCTGGACCGGGTGGAGCTCCTCGGTGCTGCAGGCGCCGGGAGCGCGTCCGAGCCCTTCGGACGTGACGACTTCCCCGCCGTCGAAAGCCAGCGCCGCCGGCAGGCAGGAATTGACCGCGGTCCAGCGGGTGCGGTCCGGACCGTCGGCGCGCGCCACCAAGACCGCGCAGGCGCCGCATTCCCCTTCCGCGCAGCCCTCCTTGGCCCCGGTCAGCCCTTGGCCGCGCAGCCAGTCCAGCAAGCTGACCTGCGGCCCGGCGGCCAACACCCGCGGCACGCCGTTGACCTTCACCTCATGCGGCTCCATTGCCTCACGCTCCTCCGCCGGCGGAACACGGGCTGGATCTCAGCAGTCCCCGGTCGGCTCGTCGCCGTAACTGCCCATGATAAAACGTGACGACCCGCATTGGAATGGTTGCCCCAAAACACCCATGCAGGGCACGACGGCGCGCGGCTTCCGCCGCTGCGCACAGTTCCGTTCCGTGGCGGACGGGGGCCTCGACTGTTACCGTCGAAGCCAATCACGCGCCCAAAGAACACCACGTCGCAAAGGCTGGACCATGGACGAGAACGCTCACAGGGTCGACACGGGAAGCCTGCTGATCAGCGCGACGCCGTCCACGATCTACCGCGCGCTGACCGACGCCGCCAGCCTGGAAAAGTGGCTGCCGCCGGAGGGCATGGTGGCCCGCGTGGAGCATTTCACGCCGGGGGTCGGCGGCGGTTTCCGCATGGTCCTGACCTATCTGGACGCCTCCGGCCATGGCAAGACCTCCGAGACGACCGACGTCACCAACGTCGAATTCGTTGACCTGATCCCGGACGAGAAAATCGTGCAGCAGGTCAGATTCACGTCCGACGACGCCGGTTCCGCCGGAACGATGACCATGACGTGGGACCTACGGACGCAACCGGAGGGCACCCTGGTGAGCGTTGCCGCCACCAACGTGCCGCCGGGCATCTCCCCCACCGATCACGAAGCCGGGCTGGCCTCGTCCCTCGCAAACCTCGCCGCCCACGTCGAACGAGGAACCGGCGCAGACTAGTCCTGCCTGCGGGCTAGCCGAGGGCCTTGGCGATTTTCTCGGCGGTGGTGTGCAGGTGCTCCACGATGCTGGGCAGGCGGCCGGACTTCATCCGCTGGTCCGGCCCCGTCGCGGTGAGTCCGCCGAGGAGGAAACCGTCGGCGTCCCGGACGGCTACGGCCACGGCAAACAGGCCCTCCTCCAGTTCGTTATCGAGCACGGAGTACCCGTTCCGCCGGACCTCGTGGATTTCCTGCAGCAGGACACCCCGGTCGGTAATGGTCCGCCGGGTGATCGGGGTCAGCGTTTCGGGCAGCAGTTGGATGATCTTCTCGTCGTCCAGATCAGCTAGCAGGATCTTGCCTGTCGCACTGGCATGCAACGGGTATTGGCGATGCACATACAGCTGCGAAACGCTGAGAATCCTCGACGCCGAGGCCTCGGCTATGAGGTCGTACTCCGTGGCGCTTTTGTTCAGTGCGAAGGTGACCGTTTCGTTGATCTCCTGGGCGAACCGTTCAAGGATCGGCTGTACCTTCGCGCCCACGCCAGCCGTCGGGTCGGCGAGCCGCCCGAGCCGCGCCATTTCCCAGCCGAGCGTGTAGTTGTTGTCGGACCGGTCGACGAACCCGACCTGCTCCATGCTCAACAGCAGGCGGAAGGCGGTGGGACGTGTCAGGCCTACGTTCTGCGCCAGTTCGGTGACAGTGATCCCCTGGGGGTGGCGGCCCAGCTCGCGCAGCAGCGTCATGGCCTTAACGACGGACTTGTTGGTGAGGTCCGGCGCGTCAGCGCCCTCCGCGTTTGATTCTGTCTCCGGCATGATCAGGCATTCCTCTCGGCCGTAGGGCCGGTTGTGACGGGCACTACCACCTTATTCCGTGAACAGGCCGCCATCCCCGTTCGGGCATTGAACGTTGCGTTCGAACGTGAGCGGCTTTCGCGCCGACAAACATCCACCAACACCATTGACACTACCGTTGCCCATCGCTAAATTGAACGTCACGTTCAGAAGTTGAACATACAGCCCTCCTCTTTCCAACGGTGCAAGGACGTGTCGCTGCTATGAAAGACCAGCCCCTGATCCTCTTCGCCTTCGATACCAACTCCCCGGCTCATCTCACTGCGGGCTCGTGGCGCAACGAGGCGGACCAGGGCCACCGCTACAAGGATCTGGCGTACTGGAAGGACCTCGCCCGAATGCTCGAAGCCGCCGGTTTCGACGGGATCTTCCTAGCCGACACCATCGGTTACCACGATGTCCACGAAGGCCGCCCGGACGCGGCGCTGCGCGATGCCGCACAGTTCCCTATCAACGATCCGATGATGTTGATCAGCGGGATGGCGGCAGTCACCGAGAGACTCACCTTCGGCGTCACGTCCTCGCTGACCTACGAACCGCCATACCTGATGGCGCGGCGCTTCAGCACGCTGGACCACCTGACGGGCGGGCGCGTGGGCTGGAATATTGTCACCTCGTATTCGGAGTCCGCGGCCAGGAACGTGGGGATGTCGCAGCAGCTTGAGCACGACGAGCGGTATGAGCTCGCGGAAGAGTACATGGAGGTCCTGTACAAGCTGTGGGAGCAGTCCTGGGAACCCGGCGCCGTCGTGCGCGACCAGAAGGGTGCCACCTTCGTCGATCCGGTCCGCGTCCACCCCATCGAGCACAGCGGCAAGTACTTTTCCGTCCCGGGCATCCATCTGTGCGAGCCTTCCCCGCAAAGAACTCCCGTGCTGTTCCAGGCCGGCTCCTCCCCTCGTGGAATGTCCTTCGCCGGGCGCCACGCCGAGGCCGTGTTCATCAACGCGGTTTCGGTGGAACAAGCCCGCCGCGGCGTCGAGAAGATTCGGCAGGCCGCCGTCGAAAACGGCCGCGATCCCTACGACATCAAGGTGGTGGTCCTGCTGACGGTCATCGTCGCACCGACCGATGAAGAGGCCAAGGTCCTGCACCAGCAAGCCCGCGCCAACGTCAGCCTTGAGGGCGCACTGGCTCGTTTCGCCGGCTGGACCGGCATCGACCTGTCAGCCGCCGACCTCGACGCGCCGCTGCAGCACGTTAAGACACGCGGCGTGCAGTCGATCGTGGACATGTTCTCCAAGGCCGACCCGGACCGCGAGTGGACGCCGCGCGCCGTCGCCGAGTTCCTCGGGATCGGCGGCACCGGAAGCACCATCGTGGGCTCACCCGGTACTGTCGCCGCCGACATCCGGCGCTGGCGCGACGAAGCGGACGTGGACGGCATCAACCTCAGTTACATCACCAAGCCGGACAGCTGGAAACACTTCATCGAGCACGCCCTGCCCGAACTGCGCCGCCAAGGTCTCGCCGCAGAAGCCCCCGAGCCCACCGACGCGCAGCTGACCCTTCGCGAAAAGCTGTACGGTCCCGGGCATCAACACACACTTCCGGGCCACCCGGCCACCGGACATCGCGCGGGCACCGCCGTCGCCCTCACTTCCTAAATCAGTCCAGGCAACACTCACGAACAGACGAAGCAGGAGAACCACAGATGACTGAAACCACCGATGTCGTCATTGTCGGCGCCGGATTCGCCGGACTGATCACGGCCCGCGAATTAACGCTCCAGGGCCTGGACGTCGTTGTCCTGGAAGCCCGGGACCGGATTGGCGGCCGCACCTGGACGGACCACCGGCTCGGCCACGACCTGGAGATGGGCGGCACCTGGCTGCACTGGACGCAGCCGCATTCCTGGGCCGAGGTCACCCGCTACGGCCTGGAAGTGACCCGCGGCCCCCGCTCCGAGGAGACCTTTTGGCTGGCCGGCAGCCAGGTGCGCCGCGGCAACCTCGAGGACTTCATGAAGCTCATCGACCCGGGCATGACCCGCCTGCTCGAAGACACCATGAAGTGGATCCCCCGCCCGGACATGCCCCTGACGGCGCCCGGGATCGAGGACGTCGACCAGTTCAACCTGCAGGAGATGCTCGACCAACTGGACTTGTCCGTGGACGAGCGCAATGCCAACGAAGCGGCTTGGGTCGGTCACTTCAACGCCCCGCTGGAAAGGTGCGCCTACACCAACGCCCTGCGCTGGACGGCTGCGACGGCCGGCTCCTGGCATCTCATGCACGAGGCGTCGGCCATCTTCCGCCTCGCCGGCGGCACCCGCAGCCTGGTGGATGCCATCGCCCGCGACTCGGGGGCGGATATCCGGCTCGGCTCCCCCGTCTCCTCAATAGAGCACGACGCCGAGTCCGCCTTGGTCAGCTATGGCGCCGGGCACCGCATCTCGGCATCCCGCGTGGTCCTCACGGTCCCGCAGAACACCCTGTACCAGCTCGACGTCGCACCCGCCCTGCCGGAGGGCAAGATCCGCCCGAGCATGGAGAAGACCGCGTCGCAGGGAGTCAAAGCCTGGATCCGGGTCCGCGGCCCGATCAAGCCGTTCTTCGCCTACTCCTCCCAGCACCACCCGCTCTCGGTGGTGCGCACGGAATTCATCAGCGAGACCGACGCCGTGCTGGTCGCGTTCGGCGCCGATGCCACACGGCTCGACGTCAACGACATCCAGGCCGTCCGCAGCGCGCTGAAGGTCTGGCGCAACGACCTTGAGGTCCTGGAAACAACCGGCCACGACTGGATGGCGGACCAGTACTCGCAGGAAACCTGGCTGATCCAGCAGCCGCGCCAGCTGACCCGGTACCTCGCGGCCCAGCAGGAAAACACCGGCGTGCTGTACTTCGCCAGCAGCGACTACGCCAACATCTGGGCCGGCTTCATCGACGGCGCCATCGAAAGCGGCCTGCGCGCCGCGCGGGACGTCAAGGCCAGCATCACCGCAGCCACCGCCGAACTCGCCCCCACGACCTAAGGAAGAGTCATGAGCCTCGCGGCCGTCACCCCGGCAATCCAGCCCGACCATTACCGCGCCGTCATGCGCCACTTCCCCACCGGCGTCGCAGCGATCTGCGCCGCCGATCCGGCCACCGCCAGACCCTGCGGTTTGATCGTCGGAACCTTCCAGGCGCTCTCGCTGGACCCGGCGCTGGTCACCTTCAGCATCGCCCGCACGTCCACCAGCTGGCCAAAGATCCGCCGCTCCGTCGTGTTCAGCGTAAACCTGCTCGCCGCCGGACAGCAACCGGTCTGCAGGGCACTCGCGGGCAAGGCCGAGGACAAGTTCGCGGCCATCCAGTGGAAACATTCCGCGTACGGCACCCCGCACATCGTCGGCTCCCTGGGCTGGATCGACTGCACCGTCCAGCAGGAGCTCGACGGCGGCGACCACGTCCTGATCATCGCCAAAGTCCTGGAGATGACTGCCGATGACGGCGACCCCCTGGTCTTCCACGGCGGCCGGCTCGGTGGCTTCCGCGAAAGCACCGCGGCCTGAAGCCAAGCCAGCAGCTGAAGTCCCCGCCGTGGGGCGCCGGGGTCGGCCGGGAGACATCTTCGGCGCCTGTCCCTAGACTGATGCCGTATGCCCCGAGCGATCAGGAGTAGGACTTTGGCTGAAAACCCGACCTTCCAGAATGTCACCTTCGAGTCCGCGGGCGGCGAGGCCCACGGCTACCTGGCGCTGCCGGAGTCCGGATCCGGCCCCGGCGTCATTGTCATCCAGGAGTGGTGGGGCCTGGTGGACCACATCCGAGATGTGGCCGACCGTCTGGCGGCCGAAGGCTTCGTGGCGCTGGCCCCGGACCTGTTCGGCGGCCGCATCGCCCACGACGGCAAGGAAGCGGCGCAGATGATGTCCAAGCTGCCCGAGGCGGAAGGCGCCCGCCTGCTGGCCGGCGCCGTCGACTACCTGCAGGCCCACGAGGCCGTCACCAGCTCCACCGTGGGTGCCATCGGCTTCTGCATGGGCGGCGGTTTTGTGCTCGCGCTGGCCGCGCAGCAAGGCGAACGGGTCAGCGCCGCCGTGCCGTTCTATGGCGTGGGGCAGGCGGTTCCCAAATCCTACGAGGGTGTCCGGGCCGCCATCCAGGGCCACTACGGCGAGCAGGACACGTCCTACCCGGTGGACAAGGCCAAGGCGCAGGAGGAGCAGATCCGCCGCGAATCCGGCGCGGAAGTGAACTACTACTTCTATGACGCCCCGCACGCCTTCCACAACGACGAAAACCCGCAGGGCAACTACCGGCCCGAGGCGGCCAAGCTGGCTTGGAGTCGTGCTGTGCAGTTCCTCAAGGACAAGGTGAAGTAACCTCCCTAACCCAAAGGTACGACGTCGGTGCGGCACCGACGTCGTCCGTTGCCTCTTCAAGACGGGGGACGGCCGCTGCCGGGCAAACGGCGGCCGGCAGCAGCCGGGGCTCGGACGTAGGTATGCTGCACAAGACCCTGGGTGTCGACGATCAGTTCCTTTGAGACGGAAGAAGAGACTGTGAAAGCTGAAACCAATCCGCCGCGGGCCGAGCAAAGACCGGACGAAGGTCAGGCGTGGCCCCGCAGCATCGCCGTGATCGGCGCTGCCGGGCTCATCGGGTCGGGCGTCGTGTACCAACTTGCACTGGCCGGCGTAGGCCAAACGATCCAACTGGTCGACGTCAAAGAGAACGTTGCGCGCGCCCATGCCATCGACATTTCTGAGGCCCAGGTCCTGGCCGGCGTCAGGGCACCCCGGCTGAGCGTTGTTAATCCAGCAGCTACTGACTCCTGGGAGGCAGCCGACGTGGTCATCGTGGCCGCGTCTGCCCCGGAGGTGCCAGGCGGGGACCGGCGCGACTTCTTGGCCGCCAATCTGCGGTTACTCAGGCTGCTTGCCCCGGCGATCGAGAAGCTGTCGGGCAATGACGGCATCGTCCTGCTGCTGTCCAACCCGGTCGACGTGCTCGCCGAGTGCCTGCACCGGTTCACCGACATCAGCCCCGACCGGATACTGGGCTACAGCATCAACGATTCGGTGCGGTTCCAAGCCGCAGTAGCCAGGGAACTCGGAATAGAACCGCATCGGGTCCACGCCCAGGTCCTGGGCGAACATGGCAATGGACAGGTGCCGTGCTTCAGTTCCCTGCTGGTCGACGGCGCACCGGTCGCCCTGTCCGCTGCCCAGCAAGAACATATCCGCGAGGACATCGATGGCTGGTTTCAGCGCTGGTCTGCCCTGGAGCCGGGCCGCAGTTCAGGCTGGACCACCCCACTTGGTGTTCTCCGCATGATCGGCATGATGGCCCGCGGCGAAACCTTTCCCGCAGCCGCTTGGACCGCGGGAGCTCAAGGGTATGACGAAGCCTTCATCGCCTTGCCGGTCACGATGAGCTCCGGCAGAGTCAAGATGGCAGACTGGCAGGGCTACCCCGAGGAGCAGGCTGCGCTGGTCAAAGCTGCAGCGTCTGTGCGTGAGGCAGCCGCCCTCAATCTTTCGCAAGAGCCGGGCCGCCCCGACTAACCAACGCAGTAACCGCAAACAAAGAATTACTAGGAGGCAAACCAGTGGCCAGCACACAGAAGACGGTACTGGAGACGACCTTGGACGTGTTCCGTGCCCACGGCATGACCACGATCTTCGGCAACCCCGGGTCCAACGAGCTCCCCTTCCTCGCCGGCCTGACCGATGAATTCGACTTCATCCTCGGACTGCACGAGCAGGTGGTGGTGGGGATGGCCGAGGGCTACGCCCGCGCCACCGGCAGGCCCGCGCTGGTGAATCTCCACGCCGCCTCCGGGTCGGGCAACGCCATGGGCGCGCTGACCAACGCCCACTACGGCCATATCCCGATGGTCATCCTGGCCGGTCAGCAGGTCCGCCGCACCGTCGGCCAGGAGACCATGCTGGCCAGCGCTGACGCCTCGATGCTGCCGGCCCCGCTGGTCAAGTACTCGCACGAGCCGCTGGCCGCCGAGGACGTGCCGCGTACGCTTTCCCAGGCCGTGTTCGAGACCTCCGCCCAGCCGCGCGGGCCCGTCTACGTTTCGGTCCCGCTCGATGACTGGGCGGAACCCGCCCTCGACGACGACGCCCTGCTCACCGAGCGGTCGGTGGTGACCGCCGGCGGCCTCCCCGATGCCCTGGCGCAGGAACTCATCGCGGCAGTCGACGGCGCGAAAAAGCTCGCACTCGTCGTCGGCCCGCATGTGGACGCCGCCGCCGTCGACGATCCCAGCGTGTTCGACGCCGTGGTGTCGCTGGCGGAGAAAACCGATGCCTCCGTCTTCGTCGCGCCGTCGCCCTCGCGCGGCCCCTTCCCCACCACCCACCCGAACTTTGAGGGCGTCATCGTGCCGGGCATCCAGTCGGTGCGCGACCGCCTGGCCGCCCACGACGTGGTGCTGGTCCTCGGTGCCGCCGTCTTCCGCTATCACCGCTGGGAGCCGAGCAACTACCTCGAGGCCGGGACCCAAGTTATCCAGCTGACCCAGGACCCCCGCGAGGCGACCCGCGCGCCGTTTGGCCGGTCCGTCGTCGCCGATATGGCAGGCGCGGCGAAGACCTTGGCCCAAGGCGTGAAGGATCGGGGCCAGCGGCGCGGCGAGCCCGGTACCCGGGAGCTGCCGGCGGCCAAGACCTCGCCGGACGGGATGACCGGCACCGAAATCCTCGAAGTGCTGAATGCCCACGTCAATGACACGGTCGCCTACGTCAACGAGACCACCACCTTGGACCTGGACTACCTCGAGCGCATCGCCATCGACCGCCCGGGCATGTACAACTTCCCGGCGTCGGGCGGCCTAGGCTTCGGCCTGCCGGTGGCGGTCGGCATGTCGCTCGGCGATCCCGGAAAGACCATCGTGGCGACCGTGGGCGACGGCTCCGCGAATTACGGCATCACCGCGCTGTACACCGCGGCCCAGCGGCAGACCCGGACGGTGTTCGTCATCGTCAACAACTCCAGCTACGGTGCCCTCGCCGGCTTCGCCCAGCGGATGGGCGTGCCGGACGTGCCCGGCCTCAAGCTCGGCGGCATCGATTTCGTCTCCATCGCCGAGGGCTACGGCGTGCCCGCCGAACGGACCAGCACGCGCGAGGAATTCGAGGCGGCCTACCAAAAGGCGCTGCAGGGCACCGGTCCGGTGCTGATCGACGCGCAAGTAGTCGGCGGCTGATTTCCCCGCAGCGCCTTCCCGGCTTGAGAGGACGACGTCGGCGCCCACCCGGGTGCCGACGTCGTCCTTGCGGTTTCCCCGCCATTTCTGCCGCCCACGGCTCAGGGCCGGTGTTGTTCCGTTCGGGCGGCCGCTACTCTGTTCCCCATGGACCCCGAGACGGTGCCGCTCGACTGGATGCTCGACTCCGACCCGGCCCTGCGCTGGCAGGTCGAACGGGACCTCGCCCACGCGCCGCCCGAGCAGTGGATGGCAACTAGGGCGCGTGTGGCAACGGAGGGATTCGGGGCGCAACTGCTGGCGCATCAGGACGCCGATGGCCAGTGGGCTGGCGGCGCCTACTTCCCGGTCGACTTCGACTTCCAAGGCCCGGAAGCAGCCGAGGAAGCCGGGCAGCCGTGGACGGCCACCACCTGGACGCTCAACACGCTGCGCGATTGGGGCCTTGATGCGGCAGTACTCGCCGGCACCGCCGAACGGCTCGCCGCCAACAGCCGCTGGGAGTATGACAACTTGCCGTACTGGGACGGCGAAGTGGACTGCTGCATCAACGCGTTCACGCTCGCCAATGGCGCCTGGCTGGGTGCCGATGTCAGTGGGATCGCTGCCTGGTTCCTTGAGCATCAATTGCTCGACGGCGGTTGGAACTGCCAGTGGGTAGAGGGCTCCACCCGCTCCTCGTTCCATTCCACCCTCAACACGCTGAAAGGGCTGCTGTACTACGAGTCCGCCACCAGCGGAACGGACGAACTTCTCGCCGCCCGTCACACCGGCGAGGAGTACCTGCTGGAACGCCGCCTGCTCTACACCAAGTCCACCGGAGAAATCGTCGGGCCGTGGGCCACCCACTTCGCCTACCCGTTTCGGTTCGTCCACAGTGCGCTGCACGCCGTGGACTATTTTAGGTCTTCCAACCTGTACGACGGCGCCGCACCCGACCCCCGGCTGGCCGATGCCGTGGAAGTGGTCCGCTCCGCCCGCCGGCCCGACGGGACGTGGCTGCAGGAACGCCGCCACCCCGGACGTGTCTGGTTCGAGGTCGATGTGCCGCCCGGGGAACCGTCCAAATGGCTCACCTTCTACGGCACCCGCGTTTTGGCGTGGTGGGACCACGCCGGTCAGATGTTGGCGTAGGAATGGGCCCGGCCAACCCTCAGCAAAATTTCGCCCGGGCAGACCGCCAGGATGGCCCTACCGGGGATTCTGATATACCGTGCAGCGATACCTCTCGGAAGGCAGCCGCAGATTTAGCGGCAGGGACGAGGACATCATGGATGACGCACAGAACCGCCAGGACCTAACACGGCAAATCGACGAGCGACGTGATGACATCAGGGCCTTTCTCCGCCACGCGCGCCCCAGACGCAACCGACTGACCACCGTCAGCATCATTTCCAGCTCCGCCGTTGCCGCGTTGACGGCCGGGCCGGGTTTCGGCCAGGACAGTTTCAACGCAGCCGTGGCCGGCATTTTCTCGCTATCCAGCCCCTCGGTCGTCTGGCAGATCATTTGTATCCTGGCTTCGCTCCTCTCCCTTGTCGCTGCCGTAGCGTCCAGCCTTGCCAACTCACGCAACAGCGCAGAGCAGATCTCAACGGCAGAATCCGCCAGCGCGCAACTCGACGGGCTGCTGACCGCCTTGAAGTACGGCGAGCTGCCGCTGGGCGACGCAGCCAGGCTCTATCAGGAGTACAGCTCGAAGGCCGCCTTCATCGACTAGAAGCCCGGACCGATGACGGTCCGGGCTTCATAGTTTCCTGACAACTGTCAACTGCAGTCGCCGCCACCACCGCCGGCATCTCCTCCATAGGCGGTGGCTCCAAAACCTGCTGTGCTGGCTGCCTCCGTGTTCACTGGAGCCCGGGAACTCTTTGCTTGTCGGCGGTCAGCGCGGGCACCGAGAACCACCCAAGCGATACACGCCGCACAAAGTACGGCAAATATGATGGCAAATTCCATGCCTGTCTCCTGTCGTTGAGCTCAGAGTATGAGCGGAATGAACTGCGGGCAACAGTTTCGGGCTGATCAGGGGTTCACCAGCAGGTTCTTGTGCGGTTGGCGCCAACCGTCAGCCAATTCGTTGCTGGCGTCGTAGTCATCGACAACGAGCTTCGCCTTCACGCCAGCGGATTCCAGTTCCACGCTGGGGACGCGACTGCAGCTGGCAGATGCTGTGTCGGCTGTCAGGTTCTCCACGACCACACAGATATCGCCTTTATCGGGATCGTTCGGAATTGCGGCATAGAACGCGTGGGCGTCATCCTTGGCCAGCAGCCGAGCGCTGTCTGCCTTGACGCCGAATAGATGCTTGGCGTCGCCGGTCAGTGCGTCGGACGGTTCTTCCGGAGCGTCGAGAACAGCCATCCGGGGTTGCGGATCATCCAGGCCGCGCACCAGCAGGTTGGGGTGCAGGTAGCGCCAGCCTTGGGCCAGGTCTTTACTTGCGTTATAGCCATTGAAGGCCAGCTTCGCTTCCAGGAGGCCGGGAGTTCCGTCAACCTCCCAGCCTACGTAGGAGGTGGCGGAGTCACCACATCCAACAGCTTCCTGCGTCCCCTCCTGAACGACCACGCACAGGCTGGCGCCGCCGCTGCTCTCGGAGCTGCCCGCCAGTGGCACCAAGGAGTAGAACTTGTAACCGCCTTCCTCCGCCAGCAGCTGCTTGTTGGATTCGACGGTCAGGTTCTTGGAATCGCCTGCGGGGGCGTCGATCAAATCTGCCGAGGCTTCCGGATCGGATGGCTCGGACCGTGGTCCGCTGGTGCAGCCCGCCAGCGCCAGGAGTACCGCAGCACCGGCTGTCAGTTTGGTCAGCGTGCGCATCATGTCCCTGTCTGTAGGTATTACCGCTTCACTGCGTACTTGGCGCCGAGGTTCTCGGCGAGGCCTTCCAAATGCGTATTTCTTTGCGGATCCTCTACGAGAGAGACAGACCCGGGGATACCCGCCGCGCTGACGTAGAGCTCGTGCAAAGAGAAGTGGTTCGCCTGGTGCCTACTCACGCACGTTTACCCTTCTTCGTGGCAACATTTGTCTCAGGCTAACCGCGGGCTGGCTGGTACGCGAGGGTTTCCGATGTTGCGAAGCAATAACTTCCTAAATGAGAGCAGCCATGCTGGCTTCGTCTTTTAGGACAGACGCCGGATGCATTCCGGGCCATGCTGGACGTAGATGGGCAGGGCCATCTGGATGGGAATTGTCCCGACCGGCTCGTCCAGCAAGTCGTTGATCGAGGTTTGTCCTTCCAGCTCGACGATTCGACTCTTCTCCATGAATCGACCCTACGTTCAGATGAGTCAGCCGAATCCAAGACACGCGATGCCTCCCTTTGATTCCGTGCACGAGAACGGGAGACGGCGTCTGGCTGGGAGTGTAAGCAGCTGGGGAGACCTGAACGTCGAGCAAAGGTTCGCCCACATTGGCCAGATAAAAAGGTATCCGAGGCGGGCCATCCTGAGAATACTGGTCCCATGAGCCTCTTTCGGACCAAGTCAATCGAACAGTCCATGGCGGATTCGGAGGAGCCAGGGCGGGAGCTTAAACGCACCCTGAGCACCTTCGACCTCATGATCCTCGGCGTGGCGGTTGCTGTCGGAGCTGGTATCTTCTCAGTCGGGGCGAAGGCTGCCGGCAGCTTTGCTGGGCCGGCCGTGACCTTGTCCTTCGTGCTGGCGGCCGTCACCTGCGCGCTGGCCATCATGTGCTATGCCGAGTTCGCTTCAGCCATCCCGGTGGCAGGGAGCGCCTATACCTACACTTACGCGACCTTGGGCGAACTGCTGGCGTGGATCATCGGGTGGGACCTGATCTTGGAGCTGTTCACGGCCGGGGCGGTCATCGCCAAGTACTGGGGGATCTATCTCAGCAATGTTTTCCTGCTTTTCGACATGGATGTCCCCTCCACGGTCAGTGTTTTCGGTCTGGAGCTGACCTGGGGTCCGCTGCTGATCGTTGCCATCTTCACCACCCTTTTGGTGCTCGGCACCGAACTGTCGGCCCGGGTGAACAACGTTTTTACCATCATCAAAGTGGCCATTGTCCTGTTCGTGATCGTCATCGGCTTCACGTACGTGCGGGCGGAGAACTACACTCCCTTCGTACCGGATCCGGTTCCCACCGCGAGCACCGGGGGAAGCGTCTGGACCCAGTCGTTGTTCTCCTTCCTCAGCGGTGCTGAGCCTCAGCAGTACGGTGTACTGGGCATTCTGGCAGGCGCGGCGCTGGTGTTCTTCGCCTTTATCGGTTTCGACGTCGTGGCTACCAGCGCGGAAGAGGTGCGCAACCCGCAGAAGACGCTTCCGCGGGGCATCTTCGGCGGCCTGGCCATCGTGACCGTCCTGTACATCCTGGTAGCCCTGGCCCTGACGGGAATGGTTTCCTATAGGGATCTGGCGGCGGCTGATGAGGCCTCCCTGGCCACCGCGTTCATCGACGTCGGGGCAGACTGGGCCGCGCAGGTCATCTCGGTCGGCATCCTGATCGGGCTCACCACCGTCATCATGGTCCTGCTGATGGGCCTCGCCCGGGTTGCCTTCGCGATGAGCCGCGACGGCCTGCTGCCGCGCTGGCTGAGCCACACCACCGAGCATCAAAAAACCCCGGCCCGGGTGCAAATCCTGTCTGGAGCACTGGTGGCCTTGGTCGCCGGCTTCACCAACGTGGACGTGCTGGAAGAGATGATCAACATCGGCACCCTCTCCGCCTTCATTCTGGTGAGCATCGGTGTCGTCGTGCTGAGGAAGAAACGGCCGGACCTGCCGCGCGCCTACCGCGTGCCGGGCTCACCGGTGGTGCCCATCCTGGCCGCGGTGTTGTGTTTCTGGCTGATGCTGAACCTAACCACGCTCACCTGGCTGCGCTTTGCTATTTGGCTGGTCATCGGCCTGGCCATCTACTTCCTGTATGGCCGCCAGCATTCGCGGCTGAACCATCCGGAGCTGATCCCGGTGGAACACGAGCGCGAGGAACACCACCGGCTGGAGCACGAGCAGCGCGTCCGTGAACGAAAGGAACACCGGCGCAACCCGGAACCGTAGCCTGAGGAAAAGTTCTCCGTGTTCTGCTTCCGCGACAGTGCTGACGGCCGTCGAATCCGTCAACCGCCGGCCAGTTCGGTGGCAACGGCGCGGCAGGACTAGGGAGCCCGGCAGACGTCAGGGGGCTGATCTTTGAATCTTGTCCGGACAGACTGGTCTCATGGTCGCCACACAGGGTCCGTTCTCGAAGGAAGACGAGGATTCTGTGGCGAGAATGTGACCGTCCGAGCTTCCACGGAAGACAATGAGCCGGGGCCACATCGGTTCACACAACCCATTGGACGTCCGCCCTTAACATCTCGCGGAAAAGAGCAGCTCATGATGCCAGATCAAGAGCATCCCGTTCTAGAACTCGATTCGACCGACTCGTGGAACCTGCTGGCTGGGTCCGAACTGGGGCGAATTGCCGTCTCTGTGGGCGATGTGCCCGAGATCTTTCCCGTCAAATACCTCGCACACGAGGGCATTGTTCTTTTCTGCACGGCGGAGGGGAGCAAGCTGGTAAACCTGACTATCAACCGTCACGTGGCGTTTGAAACCGACGGGTTCACGGAGGATTTCGCATGGAGCGTTATTGTTCACGGCACGGCGGAAATCCTGCCTAATAGGGCCGAGACGGAGGCCGCAGAGAAACTGCTGCAGCATTCGTGGATTCCTACGGTGAAATACGTCTTCGTGGCCATCACCCCTGAGAAGGTCACCGGGCGCCGCTTCGCCCGGGGCCCTGCCCCTGATCGCTGGTAATCGCATCACGCTAAGCAGCGCCGCAGCCAAAACAACAACCGCCGCATTATGCCCTGAGGCGTCAGGCGCAACCTTCCATCTCGGCGGCCTCTGACCGCCCGGGAGCGGGAATTCGGTGTCCTCCCGTACGGACCATGGCAGGCACGGGGTGGGAAAATGACCGTATGAGCATCAACGTGTCATCCCACGAACCGGCACGGGGAAACTCGCCGGACTCGACACTGCGGCTGACCTCCGTGGTGGCGGTTTCGCGGGAACTCTACGGTGCTGATGCCCCGGCCAGATACACGGTTTCGGTTGCGTTTTCCCGGCGTGTTCTTCCGGCCGAAGCGCGCCTGATACAGGGACCGACGACTCACGAGCGGCTCAGGGAGCAGGGTTATGGCCACATCAGCCTGGTGATCACCGAAGCACGGCTGGAGATCGTGAACACCAGTCTGGAAGAGCTGAAAGCCGGTCTGGCGTCCGTCATCGGTTCCCTGGTCCGGGAAATCAGCGACCAGACACGGCGAGAGCAGGAACAACTGGATGAAGATGCACTGTCAAAGCGTCTAGCCCATGAGGCCCGGCGGGAGGAAATCGAGACCCTGGCCCACGACATTTCCTTCGACTAGCCCTTACGTGGGGCCAGCATCCCCCACTTCTCCGGCGGCTGCAGAAGGGGCTCTGACCGCATTGGTCCCTTCTCCTGACGCTGGCGGCTCAACGGCGTCTTCCCGGGACCTGCCGAAGAGTTGAGGCAACTGCTGCCTTGCGCTCGGCGATATGCGACTTCCACAGTGCTCGGGAGCTGCCCTTCGTTCCGACCCGGTCCGGCCCGGTGCCGGTCATTGGTTGGGTCCAGATTTTGATAATCGCCCAGGTCACCGCCGCCAGCGGCACCGCCAGCAACGCACCGATGATTCCGGCGAGGATGACACCGGCTGCCAGGGCCAGGAGGATGACGAGGCCGTGCAGGCGCAGCGATCTCCCCATCACAATCGGCTGCAGGACATGACCGTCGAGTTGGTTGATTGCAATGACGATGGCCACCACTATCAGCGCCACTAGGGGCCCGTTGGCGACCAGCGCGACCAGGGCGGCAAGTGTCCCGGCTACCGCCGCCCCAACCATGGGTATGAAGGCCCCGAGGAAAACGATGACGGCCAGCGGAAGGGCCAGGGGCACCCCCAGTATGAATAGAGCCGCGCCGATGACCACAGCCTCGATCAAAGCGATGATCGCCGTGCCCCGCACATACTGGCCCAGCACCACAAGGGTCCTCGCCCCGGAGCTGCGCAGTCTACGCTGGCGCTCACCGTGAAAGGGCCGGAGGAAGAAGTCCCAGATCCGCCCGCCGTCCTTGAGGAAGTAGAAGAGGACGACGGCGCTCAACAGGACACCCGTGATGACCTCCGCCGCCGTCGAAATGCCGACCAGAGCACCGGCACCGAACTGGCTGCTAGTGGCAAAAGCGGTCACGGCGTCAATGCCCCTGTCGATCGTTTCCTGGTTCAGGGGCAGGGGTCCGGAAACTACGAACTTCCGGAGCTCCTCGAATCCATTGATGGCGGCTGTGCCCAATTCGCTCCATTCGCTGCGGACCGCGAAGACTATGCCGGTGACAATGCCTCCGAGCACGACAACGGCGGCCAGGAAGGTGATCCAGGTTGCCACCGCACCGGGAAGCCCTCTGCCGCGCAGGAAGGCGACCACCGGGTTGAGCGCTGCGGCCAAGATGAGGGCCACCATGAGCGGGATGACGATGAGCTTAAGCTGTATCAGCCCGTAGATCGCAACGGACACGGCGATCAGGAGCAATATGAATTGCGCGGCACGAGTACCTGCCCGGCCGAAGCCATCGGCCCACAGGCCGCGGATCTGGAAGGCGCCGCCGGTAGACGATGTTGTTGCCATAGAAACCATCCCCATATCTCGTGCTGCATTAGTTCTTTCAGGATGCGCCGCCCAACTCGGCCCGCCAAGAGACCAGTGCCGTCCCGAGGGATGGACGGCTACCCCGGAAACGATGCGGTATCTCGCAGACTGCCAGGTCCCTGCCCAAGTTTCTTTCCCCAGATCGGTTTACCTCCTGTATTCCGGGCTAGTGTGAAAAGAGCCGGTGACAACGCTGGCAGTCAGCAGGGATAGCACAATGAATATGGATATCTCCAGCTCCGCACAATTCACCCAACACTTGGAAAGCGTCGGTGGCGACGCTACGGCGGTTAAAAATTTCAGCTTCGTTCCCGCGGACGGCGACACGGTCGAAGATGTAGCGCTACAGTTGCGCACTGAAAATATTTCGCATGGAAGGCCTGCCGGAGATCAGTTCACGCTCCACGCCCTGGCAGAGATACTGATCAGCACCAGAGACGAGAAAGCCCCCTCACCGCCTCCGGACCGGTCCCTGCCCGGGGAGTACCAGCTGGAAATCTATCTCGCGGCTGGTTCAGGGACCCGCACCCGAGTGCCTCGGATGCACCTCAACGACGCCAAGGTGTGGGCCCAGAAACGGATCGATGGCGCCGGAGCGTCCTTCGGCGCCATCTATTTTCCCACCGGCGGCAGCGACCGGCGCGGCACGGGATCCCTCGTCTCCAGATACGACCGGAACGTCGGCTGGTACGAATAACCCGCGCCGGTGCGGCTTCTCAAACCCCTGGTTCACAGTCACATATTCCGGCTCACCCGCAGGGCAGCCTGACTTCCCCTCGCTTAGTGAGGTGAGCAACGTGCAGAGATTTTTCGCGTCCGGCGGGGAAGGGCGCAAAGTCGACGCCTCGGTAGAGGCATACATCATGAACACGCTGGTTGGTAAAGGCCACTTGTTGCAGATGAACCGGATCGGAGCGATCACTGCCGTCACGGCGGAGCTGAACCCAGGCGCATTTCAGACGGTCGTTTGGGATTGGCGTGCCCAGCAGGACCCGGACATCGGATGGATCATTGCCGAATTTAAGACCTTGGAGCCGGCCGAGGGCTTCCATTTCGCCCTGACCGAGTCGCTGTATCACGGAGAGTTTGGCAGCAGCATGCGCGACGAAGCCGCGCGGTTCCCTGCGGCGGGGACGATCCTGCCAGACTGATCCGCACGGTGTTCAGGCACCACTCGGACCGGCCGTGGCTATCATCGGAAGAGTTCATCATTCTGCAGAGTGGAGTAACGCATGGAACTCGGCGCCTTTTCGATCAGCCTCGCCGTCAAGGACATCGCGGCTTCTGCTGCGTTTTACAAGAAGCTCGGTTTTAGCGACCACGGCGGTGATATCACGCAGAACTGGCTGATCCTGAAGAACGGTGAGGCCGTGATCGGGCTCTTCCAAGGCATGTTCGAGAAGAACGCGTTGACCTTCAACCCGGGCTGGGACCAGAACGCCAAGGCGCTCGACTCGTTCACGGACGTGCGTGATCTCCAGCGGGAACTGAAAGCGGAGGGCGTGGAATTCCTGTCAGAAGCAGACGAGGGAACGGGCGGCCCCGCAAGCTTCATGCTGCTGGACCCGGACGGCAACCCGGTTATCGTGGACCAGCACGTCTAAGCAGCGTTCCACGAACTGCGCCCCGGACCACAAGGGTCCGGGGCGCAGTTCGTTTCAGATTGTTAAAGCGTGCGGATGTTCTCGGCCTGTAGGCCCTTCGGGCCTTGAACCACGTCGAATTCCACCCGCTGGTTTTCCTCCAGGGAGCGGTAGCCGCCGGAGGAGATGGCCGAAAAGTGCGCGAACACGTCCGGACCATCGTCATCCTGGCTAATGAAGCCGAAACCTTTTTCGGCGTTGAACCACTTGACGGTGCCTGTTGCCATGCTGATTATCCTTCTTGGGCGCACCGCCGGCTCCCGGTCGGGAACCTATCCCCGCAGGCGTCCACTTACAACCTAGGGGCGTCGAACACCGGCGGCAAGACCCCCAGTGAACCTCGACGGAAGCAGCGCACCATTTGTGGTCGACGTCGGTGCCCAGCTGAGCACCGACCTCGCCCCTCGCATTGCCACCTGTCTTCGCCGGCGGTGCGAGAGCGAGCTGGTCGTCGAGCCACAGCGGTCCGGGGCCGTCGTTGACCAACTTCATCCGTGTGCCAAACGACGGAATAGGACGCCAGCAGCTGCGTTCATCCGGCGCAAGGGATTGATGCGAACTCGACCATCGGGAAAGTGGGAAACGCCTGCCACACCCGTACTCAGGCTCTCTTCTCCTGATCGGCTCCGGGCTCTGCCCTCCCCGAGCACAGCTTTGAGACCGAGTCGACCCGGGAATCGGCACCCTGTCAAGGGTGCTGCCACCCACAGAAAGGACGACGTCGGTGCCTAGGCGAGCGCCGACGTCGTCCTTTGCGTTGTGGTTGAGGTGGGGGAACCTCGGTTGTTAGCTGTCTTCGCCAGCCGTGCGGGAGCCGAGCTGCTCGTCCAGGCGCAGCAGGCCGGGGCCGTCGTCGTTGACCAGCTTGACACGGCCGATGATCTCGCCGACCGTGGCTTCTTCTTCCAACTGCTCCTCGACGAACCAGTTCAGCAGCGGGATCGAGTCGATGTCGCCCTCCTGCTGCGCCAGCCGGTACAGGTCGCGGATGGATTCAGAGACCTTCTTCTCGTGCGCCAGCGAGGCTTCGAACGCCTGCAGCACGGTCCCGGCGGACACCGCGGGAGCGGTGATCGCCTGAATCTTCGGGTGCGCGCCGCGGTCCATCATGTGGTCGATGAACTTGTTGGCGTGGACCACCTCTTCCTCGGCCTGGGCCCGGAACCAGCCGGCGATGCCGGGCAGGTCGACGGCATCCATTTCAATGGCGAGCTGGCGGTAGACCACGGAGGCCTGAAGTTCCAGCGTGACCTGATCGTTGAACGCTTCTGCAAGTTTTCCTGTGAGTCCCATGCTTCCCAGATTATGTGCCGGTTTGTATCACCGCCACCAAGGTAAGGCAAGCCAAGATAAGGGAAGCCTGCACTATCGTCCGCTCAGCTGCCGGTGGCGTGGACCGGCACAGCTGGCTTGGCCAGGCCCTCAACAACGACGGCGTGCGGCAGCTTGGCCAGTTCCTGCGGCCTGAGCAGCAGCTTGCTGGTGCGGTTGCCGCCGCCCATCACCACGAGCTCGCGCTCCAGCACCGCGGCGTCGATGTAGATGGTCTGGCCCGAGGTGCCGACGGCGGTCACTCCGCCGATCTCCATGCCGGTCACCGCTTGGGTGGTTTCGGCATCGGCGAAGGAGGCCCGCTTGACGCCCAGCAACTCGCGGACCGACTTGTTCACGTCCAGCCGGGTGGTTCCCAGCACCACGCAGACCGCGTACTTGGCCGGCTCCACTTTCTTGGACGTCACCAAAATGGTGTTCGCCGACTGCTCCAGCGAGAAGCCGTAGTGGTCGCAGAACGCGGCGGTGTCCGCCAGATCCGGATCGCAGGCCAGAACCTCGTAGGTCAGGCCGTGCTCGGCGAGCGCCGCCGCAACCGCGGGCAGCAGGGCGGCGGCGCTCATGATGCCTGGGTTGCCCCCGCCGTCTTGGTGACCGCGGCCAGAATGGCCTCGCCCAGTTCGGCCGGCTTGGTGAACTGCGGCCAGTGGCCGGTGGGCAGATGGACGTATTCCACATCCTTGATATTGACCAGTTCCACCATCTGCGGGGCCCCGGCGTCGATCCAGCCCTGAAGCTCTTCCGGCGTGAACTCGCAGGTGATGATGGTGGCCGGGACGTTGAACCGGCGCTCGTCGGAGAGGTGCTGCGGGTCTTGGGCGACGCCCCTCGGCTGCGGGATGGCGCGGGCCCGGAAGGCGGCGCGGAGTTCGTCGTCCAGGTCGGTCAGGTCCTCGTCGCCGAAGAGGCTCCAGTCCGGCAGCGGCACCTCGTCCCCCTCGGCGGGCAGCTCGTCGTTGATCACACCGCCCTCGCCCAACGGGCCGCTGTCCACGTAGATGGCGCGAAGAACGCGGTCCGGGCGCTGGTCCACCACGCCGTGGATGATGGCTCCGCCACCGGAATGTCCCACCAGGATCACCGGCCCGCCCAGCTCGTCCACCGCTTTCACCGTGGCATCAATGTGGTCCCGGAGGCCGATGCCCGCGCGCGGCGCATCCACGGACTCCAGCCCGGGCAGTGTGAGGGGGTAGACCCGATGCCCTGCGGCTTCCAGCGGCGGAGTCACCTCCGACCACGACGACGCGTCCAACCAGAATCCGGGTACCAGAATGATGTCCATGTCAGGTGACTCTAGTGCCCGGGCAGTGGCCCGGGACACCCCTCGGCCCGAATTCAGGACAGCTGCTGTCCTATGACTGGCCGTGCGGGCGGTCTGAGCCCGGTGGCGCCGGCGGGGAGCCATAGGCTGGGCTGTGACAACATGGCAGAGCCGACGCGGAGGACCACCTTGGGGATCATGAACGACCTGCTGGCTCCGTCCGCGGTGGCGCAGCTGCGCGCTTCGCTGACCGTGGCAGCCGGCCAGCCTTCCTGGCCGGCCCTCGGAGACGCCGGCCGCCGGCTCGAACCACTGGCGCTGCGGGCCCGGGCCGGCCTGCTCGCAGCGGCGCTGATCGAAGACCTGGATGCCGGCTACGAACGGGCCGCCGAGGTTTTTCGCACCGCCCTCGCCGATGACGGCTTCACCGGCTGGCTCCTGTGGCCGGTCGGCGAGGCCGCGGTCACGCTGGCACTCCAAAATAGAGGCGAGCGGGCCTTCGACGACGCGTTGGATCTGCTCGCGGAACTGACTCCGCGGATGAGCAGCGAGTTCGCCATCCGACGACTGTTGATCCAAGACCTGGACCGAGCCTTGGGAACCATCCGCGGCTGGACGGCGCACCAGGACGAACACGTCCGGCGGCTGGCCAGCGAAGGCACCCGCCCGTATCTGCCCTGGGCCGTCCGCGTACCCGGCATCATCGCCCGGCCTCCGACGACGCTACCGATCCTCGACGAGTTGTACCTAGACGAGAGCGAGACAGTCCGGCGCTCTGTGGCCAACCACCTGAACGACGTGTCCCGGCATGCCCCGACCGAAACGGTGGCGACCGCCCAACGCTGGAGCACGGAGCCGGGCGACGGCGCGGCCTGGGTAGTCCGGCACGGGCTGCGCTCCCTGGTGAAGAAGGCTGACCCCGGCGCCCTCGCCGCGCTTGGCTTTACCTCGGGCGCCGTGGCGGTGTCCGCTCCCCAACTGGACCAGAGCATCGTCCGCTTGCCCGGAGAACTGGGCTTCGCCGTCGAGCTCCGCAATGAAGCAGCGGTGCCGGCACGCGTTGCGGTGGACTACGTGGTGCACTACGTCAAGGCCAACGGTTCGCTGGCGCCCAAGGTGTTCAAGCTGGCGGTGGCCGACCTGGCACCGGGCGAGATGCGCCGATTCCGAAAAGTGCACGGCTTCCGGCAGATGACCACCCGCGTGCATTACCCCGGCCGGCACTTGGTTCAAGTGCAGGCCAACGGGGCGCTGTCACCTCAGGCGGGCTTCGACGTTATGACCTGACGGTGGCAACTGGCGACCCAGTTGGCGATCCGTCCGAGTTCGCTGAGCGCATGATCCGGTGCTGATCGCGGTGTCCGGCCGGCGCATTCGATAACCTTTCTGCAACCTGTTTGTGTTATGCCAGCGGATACACCGCCTCCTGCAGATGCGACAAGTACCGATGAAGGAACGTGTCATGAACTTTGACCTGCCCCCGCCACCGCCCATTGGCACCGCACAGCGCACTCTCCGTACCGGACTCGCGCAGCTGACGTGGCTCCCATGAGCGCCACGGTCGATCAGCAACGCAAGCTGCACGTTTCGCACCACGACGCAGCGGAGATCGGCACCGTGGCCGCGGACTTGGTCGCCGGGCTCGTCGAAGACCTGCCCCGGGCCGTCATTGGGCTGGCCACCGGGTCCTCCCCGCTGCCCCTCTACCAATCCTTGGCGCGCCGCCGCCTGGACTTCGCCGCTGTCCGCTGGTTCGCGCTGGACGAATACATCGGGCTGCCGGCCGGCCATCCGGAGAGCTACGCCGCGGTCATCGAGCGCGAAGTGATCACGCCGCTTGGCCTCGACCCCCGCACAGTTCTGCTGCCGGACGCGAGCCGGCCGGATGAGGAACAGGCGGCCGCTGACTACGAGGCGGCGATCGTGGCAGCCGGCGGCATCGACCTGCAGATCCTGGGCATCGGCCACAACGGCCATCTTGCGTTCAACGAGCCCGGTTCAGCCTTGGATTCGCGCACCCGGGTGGAAGTGCTGACACAACGCACCCGCCAGGCCAATGCGCGCTTCTTCGATTGCCTCGACGACGTCCCCACGCGCTGCATCACTCAGGGCCTCGGCACCATCCTGGCCGCCAAGCGGCTGCTGCTGCTGGTGCAGGGCCGAGACAAAGCCGAAGCGCTCCGCCAGGCCCTGACCGGCCCCGTCCACCCGGACTGCCCGGCCTCCGTACTCCAGCTGCATCCGGACGTCACCGTCCTCACCGACCTGGAAGCGGCCTCACTGCTTCCGGCCGGGGAGTCAGCGGCGAGGTGAATTGCGGTCGACGGAATAGCCGCCAGCTAGCCCTGTTGTGACTGGTATGCAGCTTCCGTCGATTCCCCTCTCCATCTTGGACCGCGCCAATGCCCGCGAAGGCAGTTCGGCGTCCGACGCCCTGGCCGCCACCGTCCGGCGGGCGCAGCATGCCGAGCAACTGGGCTACCACCGGTTCTGGGTGGCCGAGCATCACGGCGTGCCCGGGATCGCCGGTTCCGCCCCGACGGTGCTGATGGCCGCGGTGGCCGCGCAGACCAAGCGGATCCGCGTGGGCTCGGGCGGAGTGATGCTGCCCAACCACCAGCCGTTGGTGGTGGCCGAACAAGCCGCCACCCTGCAGGCGCTCTTCCCCGGCCGGATCGATCTCGGGATCGGGCGCTCCGTGGGCTTCACACCGGCGGTGCGCTCGGCGCTGCGGCAGGACCGGGACGCCGCGGACCGCTTCGCGGAGGACCTGGCCGAGCTGCTGTCCTACCTCGGCGGCACCGCCGCCATCACTGCCCGCCCGTACGACGGCGGTGCTACGCCGCCTTTGGTGCTGGCCACCGGCAAAGGCGCGGAGATCGCTGCCAAGGCGGGTCTCGCCGTCGTTGTTGGTGGTCCGGCCTTCACCGGGCGCAAGCCAGAATTGGCCCGCCGCGTGCTGGAGCGGTACCGGAAGAACTTCCGGCCCTCCGCCTATTACGCGGAGCCGTACGTGATCGCGTCGGCGAACGTGGCGGTGGCCGAATCGCCCGAAGCGGCGCGGGAACTCCTGCTGCCCGAGGCATGGGCGATGGCGCAATCACGCACCCGCGGGGAGTTCCCGCCGCTCGAGCCGGTGGACTCCATCCGGGCCATGTCGATGACGGCGCGTCAGCAGGCTCTCATATCCGAGACCCTGGCCGCTGCAGTGCACGGGACCGCAGACCAGGTGGCTCCGCGGCTCGGCCTGCTGCTTGAGGCCACCGGCGCCGACGAACTCATGGTCACCACCAACACCTTCGACACAGCCGCCCTCGCCGACGCCGACCGCCGGTTGGCGGCCCTCTTCGGGCTGCCCGCCTAAGCGCGCTGAACGGACATCAGCGGGCGTCGGGGGAAGGCGGCCCGCACCACTGGGACGGAGCCTGCGCAATCCGATCGCGCTTCCTCCGCCGCCGAGAGATTGAATCCTCCGTGTTGCGCCGTGGATCCGCCTTTGGCCGCTAGAATCCGATTGCGATGAGTCGTAGCCTGCCCAGTCCGGATGCCTCTACGCACCTTTCCTCGTAAGCATCCGGAAGAAGAGGCTATGTCCGCACGTCTGATCGTCGCCCTTGCATCGGCCGCCGCCGCGGTTGGCCTCACGGTATTCGCCGGACAGCCGGCCACCGCTGCGGAACCCGTGACGATACCCGCCGCAGCAGCCTACGAGGCGCCCGTCGTCTACGGATCCTCCTTGGACAGCTACCGCTGGGAGCCCTCCAAAAAGTTCACGGTCTGGCATGATCCGAGATCCTCCGGATACCGGATCGCCCTGCAGCTCAAGAGCGGGAGCAGCTGGAAGACGGTCGACTCCAAGGCGCCGGGCAAGCACGGCAAGACAACGCTCGGCTACAAGATGGCCAAGGAGGGCACCGTACAGGTGCGCATCGCGGCGACCGAGGGCAGCAGAACGCTGTCCGCGAGCCCGGCCCAGAAGGTCATCTGGAAGCGTGACCGATCCGTTGTCGACCACCGCTACTCGAACTACACAAAGCCGTTCGCGGAGGCCGAAGGCAGGGTGGCCGCAGGCGACCAGGCGCGGCACGGCGTCTACGTCTGGACCGGAAGATCTGCGCGCACCGGCGCCCTGCAAATGCACCAGAACGGCAAATGGGTCACGGTGCAGAAGCTCTCTTGGAAGAAGACCAGCGGCACTCCGCGCCTGGCCATTGCGAAGACGCCGAAGACGAAGTCCCACGTCACGCGGAAATATCGGATTGTTGTGAACGCCTCGGCGTACGAGAAAGGCTGGACCTCTAAGACCGGCACCGTCCGTCACGAGAACCCGCGCAGCTACACCGGATACCGCAAGCTTTCCTATGACTACATGAAGAACTACTGCCCCAACCAGATCATCACCGTGAAGAAAGGAGGGACAGCAAGCACCGCCCACTCCGGCTCGCTTCGGATCGAAATGGCACCGGGATACCAGGGCAGCCAGCACAAGGCGATCGCCCTGCATGAGTGCGCCCACATCATCACTTTCCGCCTCTACGGCCACGGTCTGGATGCGATGGACAGCCGGTTGAACAAGATTTTCAAGTCCAGCAACGGGGTCGAGATGGTCGCCGACTGCATGGCCTACCGGATGGGAGCCGACCGGAAGGCAGCGGTCAACTGGTACACGCAAGACTGCAAGGGAACCCGCGGAACGGCGGCAAAGAACATCTTGGCCGGCAAGAAACCCTGACCGGGGGCTCGCCGCCTAGTTGCGGAACGGAGATCATGATCCGCCCGCCCCGTCAGGACTCGCAGCCGACCCCGTCGCCGTCGCGGTCGAACTTGGTGTCCCAGCCCGGATCACCGGCCTTAATTGGTGCCGCACCTGCCTTCTTTACGGCGGTGCAGTTTTGGTAGAAGACATTGCCGCTGGCCGGGGCCCGCGCGGGAGTCTCCTTGACCGGGGCGGGCTTGGGCTTTGGTGTCGGGGCCGGAGCTGCAGCGACCGGCATTGCCACTCCGCCGTCGGCAGGAACCGGCTGGTCCGGGCACGAGGTGCTCAGGATGTTCTTGATCGTCGCCCGCTCCGCCTTGGTCATCCACAGCCCGTACTTTGCTTTCACCGCGGTCTGCAGGGCCACATATTCGCAGCGGAACGACTTGTTCGGCGGCAGCCAGGTCGCCGCGTCGCTATCGGACTTGGCCCCGTTAGTAGGGCCGTCGACGGCCAACAGGTTCAGCGGGTCGTTGGCGAACGCTTCACGCTGGTTCGGGGCCAACTGCTGCGCGCCCTTCTGCCATCCGTCCGAGAGGGCGACGACGTGGTCGATCTGCACAGCGCCGCTAGTGGTGTTACCCCGGACGAAGTCGATGGTCGCCGCAGTGAACGGATCGGTTAGCACCCCTGAAGTCACCACGCAGCCGCCGGCCTTGAGCACCGCGTGGTCCAGATCGCGTTGCAGGATGTCGTTGCGCGCATCGCAGCCGTTGCGGTCGGGATCCTTCCAGCCCTTGCCGAACTGCTCCCGGGAGTACCCAGTCTTCGGCGCCCGGCCCTTCACCTCAATGGTGGCCAACTGCTCCAGCGCCGTGCCGGCAGCGGGTCCCTGTTCAGCTTTTGGCTCGGGCGCCTCGGACTTCCCTTGGACACTGGGCTCCGGCGCCACCGGCGATGCGGCGCCAGCGGGTGCTTCGGTGACAACGGGTGCTTCAAGGACCGGGGTGCTGCAGGCAGTCAGTCCCGTCAGCAGCACGGCAGTGAGGGCAAGGCGGATGCTTTTCATATCCCTTCATGTGTACGGCACGTCCGAGCCCCGACGCTGGCGGACACACCGTTGTGCCGCCCACATACCAGCGCTGCCGGCCTGTGCGTGGGCCCCCGGTGTCCTCTTCGCCACTCTCGGGCAGCTATGAGCCGATCCGCAGGCCGTTCCAACCGCCGGCCCCGACGGTGACGCGCTTTTGGATCTTTTTTGAGGAGACCGGGTAGAAGTGCAGGTTGCCCTTCTTATCGCGGGCCAGGATTCCTGGCTGGCCGGTTGTCAGGTGCCCTTCGGCCGCGGACAGATGTGTCATGGCCTTCCAGCTGGAACCGCCGACCACCTTGCGGGTCTCTTTGATGAGCTGGCCCTTGCCGTTGGAGCGGTAGAGCTTCAGCTGCCCGGCGGCGTTGCGGGCGACCAGGTCCATCTTGGTGTTGCCGTCGAAGTCCATGGCCATCACCTGCAGGCTCTTCCAGTTGCCCGAGCTGAGCAGGTTCCGCGGCGCTGGCTTTGCGCCGTCTTTGTTTGCGTACGAGTACAGCTTGCCGTCGCGGTTCTTGGCAATGATGCCGGGGAATTTGTCGGCGGTCTTCCATTGGGCAACGAGGATGGTGTTGCGCTGCCAGCCGCTCGTGCCCAGCGTGGAGCGTTTGAAGCCGCCGTGCTTCATTCCGTAGTCGACGGTGAGCCGGCCGTCCTTCCAGTTGGCGATCAGGTCCTGGATGCCGTCGGCGTTCCAGTCGGCGATCTCCACGGTCAGGGATGTTCCCCAGCCGGCGGAAACGTAGCGGCGCTTGTTAAGGTCTCCGCCTCTGGCAGACGGGTAGATATAAAGCTTGCCGGCGGAGTCCACGGCTACGACGTCGCCGGCTTTGGCCTTGGGCGGGGCGAGGGCGGCCGGCATGGCTTTCAGGTCGTTGGCCAGCAGTTTCGGCATGTCGTAGGTGTAATGCGTAATGCCCGGCAGGACGGTCATCTTCGTGGCCGTGAACCCGAGGGCCTTGTATTTTTTCTCTGCCCGTTTGGCGGTATCCAGGGCAGACCAGGTCTTGAGGCTGGTCCCGCCTTTTCCGTCGCGGCTGCCGCTGATCCAGAGAAGCTTCATTTTCTTTACGGCCGCGGGGGGTGCTGTCTGCATGCCGTCGTATCCGCCGCCGCCAACGATGGTGGCCCCGCCGCCCTTGATCCAACCCTGGCGGTCCGCGAGGAGCTCATAGGTGATGAACTCGGCGCCCCCAGAGTAGCCGTGGAACCAGATTCGGCGGGAGTCGAGTTTGTACTTGGCGATCAAGTCCGTCGCCAACGAGCGGAACCAGTCACCGTTGCGGTCGGCGTCCTCCCACCAGGTAATGCCGCCCTTCTTGTCCGGGGTGATGACGGGGACCATGATCATGTTCTTCTTGGCGGCCTCAGCCGCCATCTTCTTCATGACGGAGCCCTTGGTGTGGTGGACGTAGGACTGGTCCGGGCGGGAGTAGTCGCCGTGGAAGACGAACAGGACGCCGACGGACTTCTTCGTATCGATACCGTTGGCGTAGACGTGGTATTTGCTGCTGAGACCGTTGGGCGCGGTGTAGGTCTGATAGGTCGCGCTGTACGGTGCCGCGGCCTGGGCTGGGGTGCTGACGACCAGTGCTGACGCGAGCAGGGACGATCCGAGGGCTGCTCCTAGGAGTGCGCGGATGAGGGACTTCATCAAACTGGATCCGTTCCTTAGTGCAGCCGGCCGCGGGAATGCGGGCACGCCTGTCAAGGGTTGCAATCGGACGTGAGGGCGCACGCGTAAGCGAATCTCCGAAAAACTTCAAGACCCCGCGGGTAGTCCGCCATAGCTGGGTGAACCAGAACCGAGGCGGTGAAGCGGCAATAAGTCAGGGACACGCATGGCCGGCAATGAAGTCGCGCTAGATATGGAGACAGCAAAAGGCCCCTACTTCCTTTTATTTACAAGGAAGTAGGGGCCTTTCGTTTGGTGGAGCTTAGGGGAATCGAACCCCTGACTTTTTCATTGAGCGGCCGCTGCCTCGCAAGGGCCGACCAGAACCGCTCCGCCCCGTCGGCAGCGGTCCGGCAGGCTGTATCCTGCCTCGCTGCGAGACACTCAGGCTCGTCCCTTCAGGATCAGGTGCCAGTAGATCTGCGGGAAGATCCGCCGGTCCATCACCCACTGCCAGCGCCGTTCCTTGGCCATCCTGAGGACCGGGTAGCTCGGTTGGGGTCGGTATTGGTCGTCGAACTCGGCAAAGAACGCGGTGCGGCGGCTCAGCGTGAACGGGCAGACTGAGTAGCCGTTGTAACGCGCGTCCGGCGCGTGCCCGGCCAAAACAGCGGTGAGGTTCTTCGCCAGTACCATGGTCTGTTTGCGGAGCGCCCCGCCTGACTTGGAGTTCCGTGTTCCTGCGGCGTCGCCGAGGGACCAGACGTTGGGAAATCGCGGGTGGCGGAGAATCTCTGGATCCACCTCGACAAAGCCGCCTGTGCTCCCCCTCGGCGGCAGGGGAGTGGCTTTCAGCCAGTCCGGCGCCGACTGCGGCGGAACCGCGTGCAGCAGGTCGTATCGGACCTCCCGGTCCCCAGAGGAGCGGTGCAGCACCATTCTCTGTTCCTCAGGATTGACCGCGGCTACGGTGGTGGAGGTCCACAGCGTGATCCCGTACTCGCTGATCTTGCGCTCCAGCTCCCGGTCCACCTCCGGCATCCCGAAGACGGTAGGCGTGGGCACCACCAAGTGCACGTTGATATCCCGCAGCACGCCCTGTTCGCGCCAGTAGTCGCAGGCCATGTAGGCAATTTTTTGGGCGGCACCTGCGCACTTTGCGGGCCCGGGCGGCTGAGTGAACACGGCGGTGCCGGCCTGCAGCCCTCGCACCAGGTCCCAGGTCTTGGGGACCAGCTCGGCGTCGTAATTGGACGAGCCGTGCGGCGAGGCCATCGCCTCGGCCAGCCCGGGAACGGCGTCCCAGTCCAACTGCAGGCCCGGACAGACCACCAAGTGCTCGTAACCAACGCGATCGCCTCCGGCCAGGACGACGACGTTCTCCTCCGGCCGCACGTCGGCCGCCTCCCCGCGGATCCAGTTAACCCCCTGCGGCACGACATCCGCCTGGGGGCGGACTGCTTCAGCCATCCGTGCAGCCCCGGCTCCTATGTGGGAGAACAGCGGTTGGAAGTAGTGCTGGTCCCGGGGTTCGATGATTGCGATGTCCTCAACGTTCCACC